>CAXTJC010000055.1:0-10444 GCA_964244225.1 uncultured Acidobacteriaceae bacterium | reverse complement strand
GCCAACTGGGGGTCGGACTGGCATAGTTTTGCCCCGGCCGGCATGGGCGGAATCGGCCTAGCAGCCGGGTTGGTCTTTTTCTCGTACATCGGCTTTGACGCGGTCTCGACGACAGCACAAGAAGCGAAGAACCCGCAGCGCGATCTACCGATCGGAATCATTCTTTCGTTGTTCATCTGCACCCTGCTGTACATCGGGATCGCGGCAGTTCTGACCGGCATGGTTCCATGGCAGTCCATCAACATCGAGGCCCCGATCGTTCGCGCTTTTCTTGACTATCAGGTGGGCTGGGCAGCGAATATCGTCACGATAGGATCGATCGCCGGCCTGACGAGCGTGATGCTGGTCATGCTGCTGGGACAGAGCCGGGTCCTCTACGCCATGGCACATGATGGATTGCTGCCGAAAAAGTTCTTTGGCGACATTCATCCCCGGTTTCGGACACCCTGGAAAGGCACTATTCTTGCGGGCCTCCTGGCAGCCATTGTTGGGAGCGTTACACCAATCGACGACATCGGGAAGATGGTAAACATCGGTACGCTACTGGCGTTTGTGATCGTGTGTGTTGCAATTCTTGTGCTTCGCAGAACAGACCCTGATCGGCCGCGACCTTTCAAGACACCGCTTGTGCCGTTCATTCCAGTGCTCGGCATCGTCTTCAACGGTTACATGATGTACACACTCGGCAAGTGGAATTGGATCCGGCTGATTGTATGGCTAATGATTGGCCTAGTGGTTTATTTCAGCTATAGCCGCCATCACAGTGAAGTTCGAAAGAACCGGGTGTGAGTCGAAGAAATGCAGCTATGCACGACGAAGGCGCTCACAGAGGGCGCCTTCGTCGTGTATGCAAGTATAAGGTTCGATCAAGAGTGCGGTTGTAGTGTGATTGTGCCCACGGAGTTTGGGTCGTCTCTCAGCTTCAAGTAGAGTGGACCGCTCGTCGGCTTGGGCACCATCAGGGTTGAACCGACAAAGCCATCGGGAACCTCGACAGGATTTGTGAACGAGGCATCCGGCGCGACGCTGCCCAGAAGGTATAGGCTGCTCCCTGTCAGCGCGCAGTTTAGGGCTCCGGTTGCGGTGCAGTTCAGATCCGTGAGCAGAGGTAGCCGGACCAGGGTTGCAAGAGGAGTCCAGTCGCCGGCGGTTCCATCATGAAGCACGAGGCGCAGACGCAGCGGGCCGAAGGCTGAGCTGCCAAAGGTCTTACGCAGGTCGATCTGCGCCAGAACGGTGTTGCGATCCTGAAGGATGAGAGAGTTGTCGGACAGGCGGAGTTTGTCGTGAAGAGAATCGTCCTCACTCGCGATTTCGATCTGCCCGTCGCGAGGAAAGGGGGTAGCCGATCGAAGAGAGAGCATGAGATCGGCATCGAGTGGAACATCATCCTGATTGAGAAGCTGTATCTGCGAGGACTCCGGCGAGCGAACGACGCGGCGGCTGAGGATGGTAACGATGGGACGAGGCTCCTGCACCGTAAAGGGAAGACTGAGCGTGCGGCCATCCGCCAGTGTGATCTCTCCCGTAAGCTGTGCTCCGGCCTTCAACCTGGGTGAAGCGCTGCCCGCTGTCAGCTTGAGCAGGAGAGGCGGAGTGGCTCCGCCGGTGGTTGAACTGAGGAGGCTGCCCTGTCGATCCGCTCCGACTGGCTGCATGAAGGTGAGGCTGTCAAACTGAAGCTGTTTGACCTCAGAAAGGTTTGAGCCGGAGAGTGAGAGACTCTGATCTCCCACGTGGTAGTCGACTCCCTTGACTTCAGCAGGCTTCGAAAAAGCCTGGATTGAAAGCATCTCGGGATCCTGTTTTCCGTATTGATGAACAATCAGCCGAACTGCACCGGGGTTGCTTGAATGAAGCGAAAGATCGAGCCCAACGACATTATGTTTCTCAGCCGGCTTCCACTCCAGCTTTTGCTCGGCCTCGCCATTCTCCTGCGCGGTAATGGATTCAATGCACGCTGTACCGGTCGAAGAGAGAAGCAGGTGATTCTTTTCACCAAGAATGATGTGATCGTCTGAGGCAGTGAGCTTCCAGTCAACGCCCGGAGCGTTCTGCACTGGCAGAGTGGGGCCGGAGAAATGGTCAAAGCCCCACTGTCCGGTGACAGTAGCCATACCCTCGATTGACGACCCGTTAGCAGGCGTTCCTGACGGTGTGGAAGCTTGCAAGGCCGAAACTGGGGGAGGTTGCGGCGGCGGAGCTGTATCTCCGGGATGAACGGACGCGGGATCCGGAGCGGACGACAGAGGATGACGGTTATCTGGAGCCGTGTGTACGGCCAGACCACCCTGAAAGGCCTCGGGCGTGAGCGGAAGGTCCACACCTGTCATGGACGTCTCTCGGTGAAGCACCAGATCATGCGCGAAGGAGGGAGAAAAGACCAACGGCGCGCCTTCGACCGGAAGGGTGACATCGGATCGTAGAAGGCAAGTGACATGCTTCGAGTCAGACGCCCGCAGCGTCGGCAAAGGAGCTTTCTGAATGGCGGGCATGCCGATGACGATGACGGATTTGGGATTTTCAAAGGATGGCGGGGTGTTCAGCCGAAGGTTCAATGCTTCCTTCTGGGGAAAGGCGATCGCCGGGATGTAGGAGTAGTGCGCCGTGTGCAAATTGCTCATGATGCGCACGACGTCGACGATCGAGCCAACATAGGCGCTATACGTGCCACCGCCCGCCATCTGTGTCGTGCTAGCGGAGTTGATGAGATCGGAGCTTGCGCCGCTGGTGAGGCTGTTGACGATGGATTGGCCGTGCCCGTCGTCCAAAAGGCTCTGCGTTCCGCTCTGTGTCAGGCAATCGTACTGAGCATCTACGGGCCTCTTGAAACAGTCTGGATTCGGCTTTAGGTTCAACGTTCGAGCGAGAAGGTCCGAGTGCTCTGCGATTGCCTTTGGATCAGTTGGCGGAACCTGCCGCATCTCGTCCAGATATTTCTCAATCCGCGCCTGCTCGAATCCAGCCTCGTTCAGATCCTGTGAGGCTCTGACGAACACGCCCGGCCGGGCGCGAATCGCCGATCGAAGCGCGCTGATGTCGCCGCCTGTTTCTGGAGCCAGAAGCAGAAGAACCTGCTGCGCACCCGGAGGGACAACGATCTCGGCTCCCTCGGCTTTGATCTTCTTGTCCCAGGTCTGAATCTTGACGATCCAATTATCCGGCGGCGGATTGGTGGTGCCGCGAAGAAAGACAGCGACCAGAAGATACTTGACCGACTGGGTCTCCGGCAGATCGGCATGCAGCCAGAGATGATCGCCTTCGAGAAGATTGGGGACGGTAGCGACCGGCAGCGACTTGCCGTCTCGCGTGATACGAACATCCACTTTTGGGCCGCTGAGATCAAAGCGTGCTGTATCCGGTGCGGCGAACGAGGTCAGCGTGAGGCAGAGCAGCGGCGCCAGAGAACCAAATCGGACAGATAAAGCCATAGTCCCATTTTAGACGTTCTGCCGAGACCGTTCGCTCCACGAACGATGTAGGTGACGAGGCAGCTACCTGCGCCGGTTTGAGGCGTGATCGCTCGCAATCACGCCATCGCGAATGGTCACGATGCGATCCGCGAACTCCGCGATATCCGGTTCATGCGTTACGAGAACGATGGTGTTGCCGTTGGCGTGCAGATCGTCAAAGAGCGCCATGATCTCTTCGCCGGTCTTTGAATCGAGGTTTCCTGTCGGCTCATCAGCCAGGATAATTGAGGGCCGGTTGACCAGAGCGCGGGCGATGGCAACACGTTGACGCTGGCCGCCCGAAAGTTCATTCGGCTTGTGCATCATGCGCGTACCCAGGTTTACGGATTCGAGCACCGCCTTAGCGCGTGCAGTGCGTTCCGTGGCAGGAGTGCCGTTATAGATCAAGGGCAACTCGACGTTGTGGAGGGATGTCGCTCTCGCTAAAAGATTAAAAGTCTGAAAGACGAAACCGATCTCTTTATTGCGAATGCGGGCAAGCTCATCGTCGTTCAGCTCGGACACATCGTGGCCATTCAGCCAATATCGGCCCTGCGAGGGCGAGTCCAGGCAGCCGATCAGATTCATGAGCGTGGATTTTCCGGAGCCGGATGGACCCATAATGGCGACATACTCATTCTGGCGAATGCGCAGGTTGACGCCTCGTAGTGCGTGCACCTCCTGATCACCCATCGAGTAGGTCTTCCAGAGATTGTCTGTGACGATGATGTCGCCTGGCAGAGGACCCTTCGCCGGCTGGTCTTCGGTAGTCGATTCGAGTTCTGAGATCATCCCGCGTTGTCTCCCATCATGTCACAAGCACTCATACGTCATGCCTGGTTCTACGGTTCCGTGTTTTTTCGATCGCTTTACTCGGTTGGCGCTGGAGCTTCAGGTGGGTTGTCCGGCTTGATAATGGTACCGCTCTTAAGCCCGCGCAGCACTTTGTAGGTTCCAGTCACAATCTCTTCGCCGGGCTCCAAGCCACTCAGGACTTCGATCTCCGTCGCTCCGGTGATTCCGGTTGAGACCGGAAAAAAGCCGGCGTGCGCTTTTCCTCGATCCGTCGTCAGTCGGTAGATACCCTGTACGGTATGCGGCTTCGGGGAGGCTGAAGCCTCCACAGTTCCAGGTTTTGGCTTGCCGGCATTGGCCGCGAAGATCTTCTCGGCGTCTGGATCACGCTCGACCAGCGCCTGAATGGGAATCGTAAGAACGTCCGAACGATGCGCGGTTGTGATCTTGGCGGTAGCGGAGAGACCGGGGCGAAGCTGGTCGGAGCTGTCGTCGAGTGTGACCACAACCTTGAAGTCCTTGGCTTCTTCCGTGCCGGTCGTGCTTTGGCTGGTCGCAATCCCCGTGGTTCGCAGCAGAGCCTGATCGCCCACCTCGGTCACATGGCCCTTGAAGCTCTTTCCAGGCAGGGCATCAACGGATACCTCCGCAGGTTGACCGAGACGAACGTTGACGATGTCGGTTTCATCGACCTTGACCTCCGCGGTGATCACGGACATATCCGCCAGTGTCATCAGCGTCGAGCCTTCGGCGTTCTGAATACCCACGACGACCGTCTCACCCTCTCGGACTGGAACGTTCGTGACCAGACCGTTGAAAGGCGCCCGGCTTACTGTCTTGTCCAGCGCGTCGTAGTTCGCCCGCTGACTGGCGACAGTCTGGTTGACGTGTGCGCGCGCTGAGAGGGTCTGTGCCTGGGACTGATTCTCTGCCGCCTGGCGTTGCGCAAGCGTCGCCGTGGCCATGTCGTAGGCGGCTTGCTTTGCGTCAAAATCCTGTTTCGAGATCAGCTTTTCGTCATAGAGCGAGTGGGCGCGGGTGTAGTCCAGCTTTTTCTGCTCCAGATCGGCTGTGGCCTGTTGGACGTTGGCTGCGGCCGTCTTTTCAGCTGCCACATTTGAAAGAACGTCCGTCTTGGAGGAAGCGATGGTCGCCTGCTGCGCGGCAACTGTTGCCGAAGGCTGCACGTTCTCGATGGTTGCCAGAATTGCGCCCTGCTTTACGTGGTCGCCCTCTTTGACATCGAGTCTGGTGATTCGGCCGAATGCCGTGGCTCCCACGTTGACATAGGTTTTGGGTTTGATCTGGCCGGTCCCGCTCACCATGGAGACGAGGTTCTGCCGAACGACCTTGCCGGTCGTTACCTTCACAATCCCAGCCTGGTTGTGCTGATAAATGCCAAAACCGATTGCGCCCACAAGGAGGAGTAGACCGACGAGGAGACTGATCTTCTTAAAAGTCATAGACAATTCTGGGATTTCCGGTTCCGGGCTTGGTTGAAGAAGGGTCGGCCGCACATAGATCGCGGTGTTTGTGCGGGAAGATCATCAAGCGTCACCTGTGGGAATCGATCCAGATTATATACAGCCCGATCCTAAACTCCGTCATCTAAAGCGGGCTCTTGTCTGCCAGCCTTTGTCACCGTAGAATGAGGGCGTTGCCAGGGAGCACCTCCGGATGAAATGGAATCACAGCCGTACTGTCGCTTTTGCGCTCTTTGCGCTGACTTTTCTGCCGTTCAGAATGCCACAAGCATTCGCCCAGGAGAGTGCGACGCCTGATGCTGTGACCAAGGCTCCCGTGCAGGAAGAGAAGCCGGATCCGCTCAAGCGGCGGTTAAGCGACAAGGAGCGCATCCAGCAGCAAAAAAATCTCAAGCAGGAGTTGAAGGGCAGCTATAAGACCTGGCTCGATCAGGATGTGCGGTGGATCATCACGGACCAGGAGATGCAGGCGTTCAAGGCACTCGGAAACGATGAAGAGCGGGACCAGTTCATCGAGAACTTCTGGCTTCGCCGTAATCCCAATCCAGACTCTCCCGACAACGAGTATCGCGAAGAGCATTACGCCCGCATCGCGTACTCGAACGAGCACTTTGCGGCAGGAAAGCCGGGATGGAGAACAGACCGAGGCCACATCTACATCGCCTACGGTAAGCCGGACAGCATTGACTCGCATCCGAGCGGTGGAAACTACGAACGACCGATGGAAGAGGGCGGCGGTAGCACGTCAACCTTCCCCTTTGAGGTCTGGCACTACCGCTATCTCGAGGGTATCGGCGACAACATTGACGTTGAGTTTGTAGATACCTGCATGTGCGGTGACTACCACATGACCCTTGACCGTTCTGAGAAAGATGCGCTCAAGCACACGCCAGGAGCGGGGCAGACGCTGTATGAGCAAACTGGTCAGGCAAAACAAGCGGATCGCTTTGCGGGAGGCGGCCTGGAGCAGCTTGGCGCAGGTCCGATGAGTCAGTCGAACCAGAGCAAACAGTTCGATCGGCTCAACACTTTTTCGAAGCTCATGGGAGCTCCGCAGATCAAGTTCAAGGATCTTGAGGCGTTCATGGCCACCTCGAAGGTGCTCACCGGGCCGCCGTTCCTATTTGACGTACGCACGGACTATGTGAAGGTCACAAACGACACAGTCCTGGTTCCGCTCACGCTTCAGATACGGAACCGTGACATCACCTTTTCTAATAAAGAAGGCGTTGCAATCGGCACGGTAAACATTCTTGGCCGAGTCTCAAATCTTAACCATCGTGCGGTACAGACCTTCGAGGATACGGTCAGTGTTCAGGTTCCTAGCGAGCTGCTTTCGCGGACGCAGAACAACGTCTCGGTCTGGTGGAAGTCCCTGCCGATGCGCCCCGGTCTTTATAAGGTCGATATCGTGATCAAGGACGTCAACGCGCCAGACCATATCGGAACCTGGCGGCGAAGCGTCAACGTGCCGAAATACGACGACGATAAGCTCTCCGCCTCCTCGCTGATTCTGGCAGATCAGATGGAGCGGGTTCCATCGAAGGACATCGGCGCAGGAAACTTTGTTATCGGCAATACACGCATACGGCCGCGCGTTCCTCCCGGTGTTGCTGCTCCGGTTACCTTTCACCGGGCGCAGAGCCTGAACTTCTGGATGCAGGTCTACAATCTCGGTATCGACGAAAAGAGCAAGCAGAACGCCGCTACGGTTGAGTATCAGATTGTCGATATGGCAACGAACAAGCTTCTTCTTGACACGCAGGAGTTGACCTCAAAGATCAGTCCCAATGCGGATCAGGTGACTCTGGAGCGAAGTGTTCCGCTTGCCAGTCTCACTCCGGGCAAGTATCAGGTTACGATCAAAGTGAACGATGGTGTCTCAAAGCAGCAGATCGCAGAGTCTGCGCCGTTTGTGGTGGATTAGGTACTGCTGGCTGTATCGTTGACGATCACGCAGACTTTTAGATGAAGTGATCGCAACAGGCAGATTTTTACCTCCCTACGTAAGCGTTTTCGGAGGCTCCCTTTGGAGCAAGGCCAACGACGCACGGGTGACTCTGTGCTGTTTAGAACGGGAAAAATCGTTATATCGCTCTCGCTCCTAATGGCAGCTTCAGCGGGCAATCTGTTTGCTCAGCGCGATGCCGGATTGATGGGAGTTGTGCGGGACACGCGCGGTAGGCCGCAGATGGGCGTTACGGTAGAGCTGTTCGGCCCGGTTGCTGCGACCGCGCTCACCGACCTGCAAGGCCACTATCAGATTAAGGATGTCCTTCCCGGGGTCTACCAGCTTCGAGCGAGCGCAACGCTGTACCTGCCAAGCCTGCAGCGGCAGTTGAGGCTCGCCGCCGGCAGACGGTCGGTTGTGAACCTTACGATGACCGGTCTCTTTGATGAGGCTGCGTGGATGTCTTCAAGTCATCGTGATGCGGCCGACGGCAGCGACGACTGGAAATGGACGCTGCGATCGCCGGCGAATCGGCCTTTGCTGCGGCTAGCCGCTGAAGACACGCTCTCCGGCGTGTCTCGCCGCGAAGGAAGCGGCCAGCGTGGGGAAACGCATACTGCTCTCTCGGTGACTCAGGGGCAGGGTGGATTCGGCAATGCCGGAGCCTGTGTGCAGTTCTCTGTTTCACAGCACACGGCCGATCAGAAGAGAATGCTTGGTGTTCGGAGCTCGTCGTGCAAAGCGGCCGGGGATTCTACGGGTTCGTCACTCAGCCTTGCGACTACGTTTGAGACTGGCGATAGCTTCTCCGGGATGCGCCGGATCAGCAGCCGGGTGCGAACCTTTCCGCAGATTCGCGATGCATCCGGATCTCCACTCACGGAGGTGGAGTTCGCGTCGGCAGAGCGTATGCAGATTGGGGACCTGCTTGCATTAGAAGCCGGCAGTGACATTCAGCTTCTTAGTGTGGGCCGATCGATCGTAGTGTCACATCCCTTTCTCCGAGTGACCGCGAGGCCTGGCCTGGGATGGACGACCAGCTACTCCTTTGCCACAGCAACCGGTATGTCTCAGTATGACGACCTCGGCTTTCAAGACAGACCGACTCCAACTGTGATCGCGACGGGAACAGGTCTGCTTAGTGAATCCGGTCTGCATCACGAGATCGCTGCTCGCCATAGCGTTGGGCGAGGCAAGATTGAGGTCGCCTACCATCACGACTCCACGCGGCGGTCAGTCATCTCCGGTGTGCTGGCGAAACAGTCGGAAGGTGCCGCGCTTCGGGAGAGTCAAGCCACAGCAAGCGCGATCAGCCTGGACAGTAGCAATGGAACCTTTCGAACCTTTGCACCAGGGTACGCAGCCGGCGGCGGTGGAGTAGTCGTGGACTACCCGATAGGTGAGGATCTGGATGTCTCTGGCGGTTATCTGACAAGCACCGCGATGAAGCTTCTTTCGACCTCTGCAAAGAGTGACAACGACCGGTTCGCAGCCGCCCGTTCGCAGGCCTTCCTCGTTGCGGTAAGCGCGGGCATGAAGAGAAGCGGAACAAGGGTCGTTACCTCTTACCGATGGCAACCGGCGAGTACGATCACCGTTCTCGCTCCGTACGATGCAGGCAGTACATCGCCTTACCTCAGCGTGCACCTGCATCAAACGCTGCCGAAGTCCCGCATGCTGCCGCCCGGTGCTGAGATTACGGTTGATGGTGACAATCTTCTGCGCGAGGGCTACCAAAGCGACATCATCGCAAAACAGCAGGCGCTACTGGCTAGTGCTCTGCAAGAGCTTCGCGCAGGTCTGACCTTTACATTTTAAGTTATCTAGGAAAACAAAAGACCTCCCTTAGGGAGATCTTTTGGAATAATTGGTGGACGCGGAAGGAATCGAACCTTCAACCTGTCGATTAAGAGTCGAATGCTCTGCCAGTTGAGCTACGCGTCCGGGACCACGACCTGCGCTCTTCGCGACAGTCGCCCTGAGTTGTCGGCCGCGTAAAACGGCTCTCAACCTCTTCTCGAAGATAACACAGCTGTCGCCTAGAGACGGGACAGCCGCTCGGTCATCAGTCGATGAACTCCACCTCTGGCTTGATCGGAATGACACCGCGCTCGTAACCCATTTCGAGCAGCTTCTTGATCGCATTGCGGCCCTCGGCACCATAATCGAGCGTGAGCTCATTGACGTACATACCGACAAAGCGATTCGCGGTTGGCGCATCGAGTGTGCGTGCAAACTGCATGGCATACGTTAGAGCTTCTTCGCGATTATCTAGCCCATGCTGAATACTGGACCGGAGTGCCTCGTTGACGAGTAGTTGAACGTCCTTGCCCAGGGAGCGACGGATCGCGTTGCCCCCAAGTGGCAGCATCATGCCGGTCTCTTCCCGCCACCACTGGCCAAGATCAAGCAGCTTTATCAGACCTTCTTTGGCATAGGTCAGCTGCCCCTCATGAATGATAAGACCAGCATCGAACTCGCCAGCGAGGACAGCGGGGATGATCTGGTCGAAGGGAACGACCGCGGTCTCGACCTCGGGGTACCACAGCTTAAGTGAAAGGAACGCGGTCGTCAGAGTTCCGGGTATGGCGATGCGGGTCTTCTTCAACTCACTATCCGACAGCTTCCGCACAGAGACGATCATGGGCCCATAGCCTTCTCCCACGCTGCCGCCGCACGGCATCAGTTGGTAGCTTTGCTGGAGAAAGGGGTACGCATGAAAGGAGATCGCCGTCACATCGTAAAAAGCCTCGTTGATGGCC
>CAXTJC010000054.1:0-10495 GCA_964244225.1 uncultured Acidobacteriaceae bacterium | reverse complement strand
CACCGTGCCGAACAGCACAGCAATGTCGCCATGCACATCGCCATCAACCCGGACCGAGCAGAACACGCACGCCACATCCGCGGCCGGACGATCCTCCGAGATAACGATCGTCGAGAAGACTCCAACCCGGTCCTCGCCCTCCTGACCATGCCGGGCGTACGCGCGCGCCCGCACCGGAGCAGCGCAACACACAACAGCCAGCAACGCGGCCAGCCACGACCAGCCGGCCCTCATGGTTCCACGTCGCATGATTCCCCGTCGCACACAGAGCTGCATCCGTCACCTCCTGCTTCCATTCAGATACGTTCTGGCCCGGGTAACTCTCAGCTTGACGCTTCATTCGCGGAGTCGGTAGCGACACTGTGCCAAATGCTACGCTTAAATCTCATGAGCCGAGACCTGCCCAAAGCCTACGAACCTGCCGAAATTGAAGAGCGATGGGCCCAGTTCTGGGCCGCCGAGAAGCTGTTTGACGTGCCGACACCGTCCGCTGCCCAGGCCGCGGCCACAACGTTCACCCAGCTCCTTCCGCCGCCGAACGTCACCGGCCGCCTTCACATGGGCCACATGCTCAACCAGACCGAGATGGACATCCTCGCGCGCTGGCATCGCATGCGCGGCGAGACCTCGCTGTGGGTTCCCGGAACAGATCATGCCGGCATTGCCACGCAGCTCATGGTCGAGCGCCAGCTGATCGGCGAAGGCAGCTCCCGCGAGCAGATCGGCCGCGAGCAGTTCACCGAACGAGTGTGGCAATGGAAGACCACCTACGGCAACGCGATCCTCGACCAGATGAAGCGCCTCGGCGCCTCGGTTGATTGGTCCCGCGAGTACTTCACCATGGATGACCGGCTGTCGATAGCCGTGAAGGAGGCCTTCGTCCGCCTCTACGAGCAGGGCCTCATCTATCGTGGCGAGCGCATCGTAAACTGGGACCCGGCACAGCAGACCGCCGTCTCCGATCTCGAAGTGAATCATGAGGATCGTCTGGGCAAGCTCTACAGCATCCGCTACCGGCTGCTCGACGGCCCGCTTGCGGACGGCACAGACTCCATCGTCATTGCCACCACGCGGCCCGAAACCCTGCTCGGCGATGTCGCTGTCGTCGTGAACCCGGATGACGAGCGCTACACGAAACTCGTCGGCAAGCTTGTAACTCTACCCTTTACAAATCGGCAGATCCCCATCCTCGCCGACGACTGGGCGCGCCCTGAGTTCGGCACCGGCGCCGTCAAGGTCACGCCCGCGCACGATCCAAACGACTTCGCCATCGGCGAGCGCCATGCCCTGCCAAGCCTCACTATTATGGACGAGACTGCGCACATCGATCTGCCCGGCTCGCCCTACCACGGCCTCGACCGCTTCGCCGCCCGCGAGCAGATCGTCAAGGACCTCGACGCTCTCGGCCTGCTCGTCGAAATCAAAGACCACACCCTCGCCATCGCCACCAGCCAGCGCTCCGGCGTCATCATCGAGCCGCGCCTCTCGAAGCAGTGGTTTCTCAAGATCCAGCCACTCGCAGACAAGGCCATTCAGGCCGTCGACGAAGGCCACATCCGCTTCACTCCCGAAAACTACAAGCGTACGTACGACGAGTGGATGCGCAACATCCACGACTGGTGCATCTCCCGCCAGCTGTGGTGGGGCCACCGCATCCCCGCCTGGTTCTGCGATGCCTGCGGCGCCATCACCATCTCCCGCGACACCCCGTCCGCCTGCACCGGCTGCGGCAGCTCCGACATCCGCCAGGAGACCGACGTGCTCGACACCTGGTTCTCCTCCGGCCTGCTGCCGGTCTCGGTCTTCGGCTGGCCCGGGCCGATCGAGACCCAGACCTATGAGACCATCCGCGAGACGGCTTACGGCGAGGCCACATACGATCGTCAGATCGGCAAGACTGGTAACTTCGCCTACGTAAAGCTTCGCATTGCGCCGAATGACGCCGGTAAGGGATACGAGTTCTCGAGTGAAGTTGCAAGCAGCACCTTGCCGGAGATCTACAGCAAGGCTGTTGAGAGTGGTGTTCAGGAAGCCATGGGTCGCGGGATCCTGAACGGCCTCCCTATGGCCGATATAAAGGTGGCCCTCGTGGGTGGAAGCTATCGTGCCGTTGACTCAAACGAGATGTCGTTCAAGATCGCCGGAGCAGTATCCTTCCAGGAAGCCGCGCGCCGAGCGAAGCCGGTCCTACTGGAGAGAGAAGGACTGGCGTGCACACCCAACCTTGCCGCCTTCTATCCGACTTCGCTGCTGACCACCGGCTCCGACATCCTGTTCTTCTGGGTCGCACGCATGATCATGTTCGGTACGCACTTCATGCTGGACATTCCTATGCCAGACGGCTCCCCGCGCACCCTCGCTAACGCTGTCCCCTTCCGCGAGGTCTACATTCACGCCCTTGTACGCGATGCCGACCGGCAGAAGATGTCCAAGACCAAGGGCAACGTGATCGACCCCATCGAGATCGTAACCAGATTCGGCACAGATGCGGTTCGCTTCACGCTTGCCAGCATGGCCTCGCCCGGCACCGACATTGCCTTCTCCGAGGCCCGCACCGAAGGCAATCGCGCCTTCGCGAATAAGATCTGGAACGCCGCCCGCTTCCTCTTCCTGCAACTCGACCGCGCTGAAGCCGCGGGTTACACCGTAGCGCTCGGCTCAGACCCCACAGCGTTTGCAACGCTTCCTGACGCCACGCCGCTCGAATCTCGCTGGATACTCTCCCGCCTCTCTGCCGTCTGCGCCGAGGTAGACCGGGCGCTCACAGCGTATCGCTTCGACGAGGCCGCCGGAGCCGTCTACCAGTTCTTCTGGGGCGAACTCTGCGACTGGTACCTCGAGCTCGTCAAGCTCCGCCTCGACTTCGGCGACCCTTCTGCCGAATCCTCGACCCACGTTCGCAATGAAGTCACCGCCATCTCTCTCGCCACGCTCTCCGGCGTCTTTGAGACCTCGCTCCGCCTGCTCAGCCCCTTTATGCCGTTCCTCACCGAAGAGATCTGGCACGCGCTCTACAACGGCCAGCCGCCCGCAAAGTCCATCGCGCTTACACGCTATCCGCAGGCGGCCGATCTTCCCGCCGACTCCACCGCCGAAGCCGCCATCGCGACCCTGCAGGAGCTTATCGTCACCATCCGCGGCATCCGCAAGGAGCTTGGCGTCCCTGAGAAGGAAGCCGCTGCGATCCAAGTCCACGGCGATAACCATGTCCTCGCGCTCGCCGATGCCAACGCCGACATGCTCGCGCGCATGGCCCGCGTCTCCGCCGTCGAGTTCGCCGATGCCCCTCTCTCCGGCGCTAACGCGCGCAGCACCGCGAGCTTTGACGCCGCCGTCCTCTATGAGCGTCCCGCGAGCAGCCCGGCCGACGTCGCCGCCGAGCGCAGCCGCCTCGCCAAAGAGCTTGGCCGCCTGGAAAAGGGCCTTATCGCGGCCGATCGCCAGCTGGGCAATGAGGGCTTCATGGCTAAGGCGCCTGCCCCCATCGTCGCCGGTCTGCGCAAACAGGCGGACGAGACGCGCGCGCTCTACGAGAAGACGCGGAAGGCGCTGGACGATCTCCCTCCTGCCTGATCCCCGTTCACCTCACCAAATTCGATCCGTCCCTTCCGCGCACACAGGCCAACGCCCTGCTGCGTGATCGTCGTCCCATAGCCTGAGGACATACATATGAAGCCCGGCAACACACCCGACACTCCCTCGCACGATTCCATCCAGACCACACCGCATACCGAATCGCAGCAGAATCAGGACCGTTCTCAGGATGACCTCGAACCGAACGCCTTCGTCCAGGATCTTGGCCATGGTGAAGACGCCGCAACCTACGAGAACTCCGATGGCGCCCAGACGGGCAGCAATCGCGCCTTTGCCCGCAACGAATCCCAAGGTCCGGAGCACAAGGGTGTTCCCGAAACCGAAGCCCACACCGGCCATCTCACTTCTCGTGTCATTCACAGCGAGAGTCAAGGAATCAGCAGCCACTCCGCCAACGAAGAAGCGATCGGCCAGGAGAAGGTCACCAGCGAGCGCCCCGACTCACAAGCTGCTATCAACCGCTCGGCAAAGCAGTAGTCTCAAAGACTATGCGGAGTGACGAGCTTTGCCAGCACAACGACGATCATAATCTTCGGCCTTTCCAGACAATCTACAGTGCCGGAGATCGATATCGCCACAAGGCGTAATCGGCCGTCTTGGGAGATGCCGGAGTGATGATTCTGTACTGCCGTTCGATGTACTGACATAGCGGCACCATCAGATCCGACTCGTGGCGTGGCGGCGGTACCAGCGGAAGCAGAAACAGAGCGCGAAGCTGTGCGCTGCTGCCGCGCGCGGTGGCGCACTGCTCTAGGCCGTCGGGTGAGACAAGCAGGTCCCGCTCGGGATGCGTCTGCATCTCGTCGATCTTCTGCCTCACCTGGGCTGCGGTGAGCAGGTTAAGTGTGCCCATGAAGCGGCCTTCGGCAATTGAGGAGGACTGTATATTACTGAGACGTTGCGGCGAGTACCCGAAAGGCGCATAGAGAATTTGGGAAGCAGTGGGGAAGAGTACGTGGGGATCCGTGGAGGAAAGCCGGGCGACGGCGCGGATGCGGTCCAGCTTGTACGAGGCATCCGCTTGCGTATAGGACCGGCGCATAGAGCGCTCCGTCAGTTGGACTAATTGCTTGCCGAAGCGGCTGGTGGGCTCCCCATGGGCAAGCGCCGGATAGAGCTGCACCTTTGCTACGACGCCCAGGATGGTGATTACGCTCTGGAAGAAATAAAGTGAAAAGACGAGCAGCAGAGCAGTGCGGCTGAGCCGGCGGGTGATCGCATTGGGTGTAAGCAGGAGTAGAGCGGGAAGCAGGATGCCAAGCTCATAGCCTGAGACATGCGCCCAATCGCACCGGCCGAACGCGGCGGGGAGCATGCCAAGGGAGTAAAACGCGAGGAGAGCGGTAGAACTCATGAGGCGCGCGCGGTGGCGAGGGTTCATGAGGTAGACCAGGACGATGGCGAAGGCCGCAAGGAAGATGAGAATATGCGGGCCGGGAAGGACAGGCAGGCTAAAGCCCCCGGCAGAAAATCCTTTCATTGTCTCGAACACCCCTATCCGTGCCGCGGCGAGAAGCAGGACAGTAAAAGCGAGAGCCAGCGAGAGGGCAAACCAGGTCCAGGGCCGGCCACATGCGCGGCGGCAGATCGGCAGGTAGAGAAAAACAGCGATGCAGAAGGTAACGCCCATCTCTGGCGAGAGACAGAGGAGAAGGGTAGCCGCAAGAGCGGAGGCTAATATCGTTTGCCAATCGAAGGTCTGCAGAGGCGCGTTGGCACGGCGGCTGAGCCTGTGCACAGCGATGAGGCAGGCGATCGGAGCAGCATAGCGAAGCGGGTTATAGTTCAGGCCGCTGCTGAGGATCTCCACTCCGAGAACCAGAGCAAATAGAGCGAAGGCGGCCGACTTTCCCTGCGCGGGAAGATCGATCCAGAGCACGGCAAACCAGAGAGCGAGCAGGCCAAGGCAGGTTGAGACAAGCCAGAAGAGCGCGTAGGCGGCCGTTAGTGAGAGATGGAACAGGCTTGAAAAGAGCCAAGGCCCAAATATCTGGAGGGGGCCGTAGGCGAACTCAAAGTCACGATAGGGGTGAAGTCCTTGCGCAAGCAGGCCGAGGCGGTCGAGAAAGTAGACGCCTTCCCCCACGCCGTTGCTGCTGCGGATAAGAAAGAAGAAAACGGCTGAGAAGCTGGTCGCGAGCAGCAGCGCGAACGAAAGAGCGGGACGGCTGGGCTGGCGAGCGTCAGGGTAGCTAGAATCAGCGGATTGAGGCTCGACAAGGCTGAGCCGGAGCCTGCCGGACCAGGAGAGAAAGCCCACGACGGCGAACAGAGCGAGAGTAAGCATGAGCGCGGCGCGGTTGTTGAAGCCGAACAGGTAGGAGTCCGAGAAGGCGGGGCTGACGGGTATATAAAACGGCACTACTAAAGATAAGGGCCGGTGCGGTAAGCAGCAGAGCAGCAAGCCAGGGCAGGCGCGAGGGAGGCACTCATTGATGGTGCCCAGCAACCAACAGATCGTCAAGCATGCAGTCCATAGAGGGTTTCAGGCACCCGTTGGCTCCCCCAGCCGTGGGATTGCAGACATACTGCGCCGGCATAGTCTGGGGGAGACTCGGGCGCGGACGATCGGGCTTCCACGCTGAGTCGGGGAAGGGTTCATGGGTTCGTTCGATTCAATCAATCCACGGCTGTTGGCGCATGCGGTGCAGGTGTTCCGGCTCTGTGTGTGGCTGGTTCTGCTGGCAGCCATCTTTACGCCATTGGAGAGGCTGTTTGCCTCGCACCCCAAGGAGATCTTCCGCAAGGGCTTTGTAACTGATCTGGGCTACTATTTCCTGAGCAGCCTGCTGCCAAGCGTGCTGCTCAGCGTGCCGCTGGCGCTTGTTGCGTGGGCTGTGCGCCGGGTGGTTCCGGCGGAATTGACCGCGGCGGCCGCAGCCTGGCCAGTTTGGCTACGCATCGTGGCCTCCGTGCTGGTGGGCGAGATCGGCTTCTACTGGGGACATCGCTGGAGCCACGAGATTCCGCTACTGTGGCGATTTCACGCGATCCACCACAGCGCCGAGCATCTGGATTACCTGGTAAATACGCGCGCGCATCCTGTCGACATGGTCTTCACGCGGCTCTGCGGTCTAGTCCCGCTGTATGTCCTGGGGCTGGGATCGCCGGCGACCAAGGAGGGCAGCCTTATCCCGGTGCTGGTGGTGCTGCTGGGCACGGTGTGGGGATTCTTTATCCATGCCAATGTGAAATGGCGCTTCGGGCTGCTGGAGTGGCTGGTGGCGACGCCGGCCTTCCACCACTGGCACCACACAAATGACGCACCGGATCTCTATAACAAGAACTATGCGGCGCTCCTGCCTTGGATGGACCACATCTTCGGCACACTGCATCTTCCGCTGGACAAACAGCCGGAGCGATATGGGATCGATGCACCGGTATCGCCCATGTTGTTCGATCAGCTTTTGGAGCCGTTTCTAGTCTGGCGAAGGCCAGCTGTTCGGGTTCCGGCTGTAGTAATCGGCAATGCGGAGACCGGCCGTGTGGACAAAGTTCCGAAGGACGCCCCGTAGGTTTAGGGTCCAAAACGTGATCCTGGGCAGCAGGAAGGGTCTTTCCGCACATATTCCGCGAAGCAGGACATTACCGCTCGCAGTCAAGTTACCCAGGAGTACTAAGGGCCGTCCAGGTAACACAATCACCAGTAACTAACCATATTCTTTGGATTCTATCTGCGGTTACTAGGCTGCAGAGCTTGCGGAGTCGTGAGTAAAAGTTTTCCCTCAGTGGGTAAATGATGTGACAAAGCGCCTTGCATCTGGGCGCTATTCCATTTAACTCAGCCAAAGTAGAGGATTGGCGAGAGTTTTTGCGGGATGCAGATAGTGGCGGCTCGGTTGCATTGAGATGGTGCAGATGAATTGAAGCAAATGGTCAGCTTTCCTGCTCGTTTCACGAGGAAGCAACCAGGATGTACCACTTTACTGAGGATCCTATACATTATGACGTCTTTTCTGCCCTCCATCCTTCGCAATAACCTCGCAATCCTCGCCGCTGTCGTTCTGTCTGGCGCTGCTGTCTCCGCCCATGCCAACACTGTCAATGTCTATAACGCAGGCTTTGAGCAGACCCTTACCAATACATCTGCTGAATTTGGCTCGCTTTACCCGTCACAGCAGGTTCTTGGCTGGACGAGCACCGGCTACAACTTCGTCTTTCTTCCGGGCACGGCGGACACAACGGGTGCAACGGGTCAGTATGGCGGCATCAAGCTCTGGGGCCCCGGTACCGGCTCCGCGAACGGCCTGAGTACAAGCCCCGCTGGAGGCAACTTTCTGGCTATGGATGGTGGCTACTCACAGGGACCTCTCTCGCAGACACTGAGCGGCCTGACCGTTGGAGCGGCGACGACCGTTTCCTTCCTCTTCGGCGGAGCGCAGCAGTACGGGTACACCGGCGCGACGACAGAACAGTTTCAGGTAAGCCTTGGCAACCAAAAGCTTTACACCGAGGTTTTGCAGGATGATAGCCACGGCTTTACGGGATGGAAGAATGAGAGCCTGACGTTTACAGCGACGGGCACGAGCGAAACTCTGTCGTTTCTTGCCATCGGAACACCGGGCGGCGCGCCGCCAATGTCACTGCTCGATGGCGTCTCCGTTACAGATACAGCCGTGCCTGAGCCGAGCTCGCTGGCGCTGCTGGGCACGGGTCTTGCTGGTGTGAGCGGGTTGGTTCGCCGTCGCTTCAAGAAGTAGTCAGACCGATCGGGAGCGGTTCTGATCGAGTAATACGAAAGGATCGCCGGGCGGGCATCTCCGCTGTCCGGCGATCCTTTTGCCAGGAGCGGACGCGGGCAGCGGTAAAGGCCAGAAAAGGGCGGCGATGAAACGAAAAAGGGGTCGTCGTGGACGAGTGGACAGCAAGCGTTCTGGCAAGATGAACTCCTCTTCGGCGTTACAGGCTGTCCTTAAGCGAGGATTCAGGTTCGACTGCTAGGGTTTCGGAAGAAGCCCCGAATGGCGCGTGCGGCGTGCAGCCTGCCGGGCAGGAGAGTTCGATATGCGAAACAGGCGGCTACTTTTGGCGGTAATAGCGGCAGTTCTGATGGTGCAGGGTCTACCCGCTCCGGCACGGGCGGAGTGGAGCGTTGCGAAGCAGATGCACATCGGCGGTCAAGGGCAGTGGGACTACGTGACGTTGGATCCGGCAACGCATCGACTGTTTGTACCGCGGATCTCGCACACGCAGGTAATTGACGCGGTGACAGGCAGGGTGCTGGGCGATATTCCGGGGCAAACCATCGCGCATGGTGTGGCGATCGTTCCGTCGCTCAATCGGGGCTTCATCACGGATGGCGGCGGCAAGGGCTCGATCGTGATCTTCGATCTGAAGACATATGCCGTGCTGGGCAAGCTGGCGACGCTGCCGGACTCGGACGGAATTATTTACGACGAGGCGTCGAAAACGATCCTGGCGGTGGCGGGCGATGCAAACTCGCTTATTACGTTCAAGGCGGACATCGACCCCAAGAACGGGAAGATGGATGCGCCGATTGCGCTGGGTGGGGCGCCGGAGTTCCTGGCGACGGATGGATCAGGCAAGGTGTACATCAACCTGGAGGACAAAGATGTGGTGGCGGAGGTGGATCTGGCGTCACGGACGGTGGTGGCGCGGTGGCCGGTGACGCCAGGCGGCAAGCCGGTCGGCATGGCGATCGACAAGGAGCGTCATCGGCTGTTTGTCGGGTGCCGCAATCCGCAGAAGATGGTGGTGATGAGCACGGAGGACGGGAAGGTGCTGGGGTCGGTGCCGATCGGCAAGGGCGTGGACGCTACGGCGTTTGCCGGCGGCCAGGCGTTCGCGAGCTGCGGGGATGGATCGCTGACAGTGGCGAGGGAGAAGGGCGGCAGCTTCCAGGTGGAGCAGACAGTGAGCACGGCACCAGGGGCGCGGACGATGGGGTTCGATCCGAGCACGAAGACCTTCTATCTGCCGACGGCGATGTTCGAGCTGATGAAGCCTGGAGCAAGCGGGCGGCCGACGCCGAAGCCGGACAGCTTCATGCTGGTAGAGGTTGGGCAGAAGTAATGGTTTGGGGGATGGGGCCGGTACCCCACCCCCCCCGTACTCTGGGGCTAAAGTCTTGGAGAGATGCGGGTTGGCGATCGATGGGGTACGAAGGGTCGGAGAGAGACCCTGGGAATGGTCTATGGCCGGAGCGCTTCGCTGCGGCTGATCCAAGTCCAGTGTAGGCGTACACAGGGAGTAGATGCGCCAAATGGAACCCATGCCGGCGATTAAACAATTGTGTAAAGCGGTGCAAACTCCGGGATGCCCGCGGTCTGGCCGGCGATCCAGCGCAGGACGTAGACCTCGACGGGATCGGTCAGCGTGTGGGTGAGTCCGTTCGGGATGACTTCGAAGATGGTGTGGGCTGCGAGGTCTCTGTAGTAGTCCATATCCGGCTCGACCATGACGCAACCGATGCCGTCGATCGTTGTCTTCTCGTTTTCATGGAAGGTCAGCTGCGCGTTCGCTTCGCCGAACTGGATCTGCTTCCAGCTAGAGGTTGCTCCGGGATGGAAGAGGCCGGGAGCGTTCTCCACGGCGAACTCGCCCTGGGCTGCCGCACGCTTCACCTGGTCGATCAGGGCGACATCGCACCAGGCGAAGAAACGATCCTGCGCGGGGGTGTAGGGCGCCTCCCAGCGAAGCTGTTTGATGTAGTCGAGCGGTGTCCCCTGGGACAGATTGATCTGGCTCATAGCCTCCCCCAGGTTCAAGAAGCTTGCGAGGGACTTTTCCATCTTGTCGAGCAGGTCATCGTAGCGCTGCGCTCCGGCAGCATCGGTGACGCCTGATGCGAGAAAGGGATATCTGGATTTCGCGTCCGGCCAACGGGCGGAGACGAAGCTGAAGCCGGGATCGTTCCGGATCAGCATGATGTCCAAGGTTG
>CAXTJC010000053.1:0-10607 GCA_964244225.1 uncultured Acidobacteriaceae bacterium | reverse complement strand
AGGTAAAGCTGCGGCCGATCGTCTCACGCAAGATCGACTATGAGGGGATCCAGTTTCATGGGGTGGATGAGTTTCTGGATCTGACGAATGCGAGCGGGCACATTGAGTACACGGTGAGCTGGATCGATTGCACGTCGACGGGCAAGAACTTTGCGCGCTGAGTGTTTATGCAGGGCGATCACTCGCAGGTGCCGGGCGAGCTGAAGCCCTCGGGCGAGCCGAAGCTGGTGTTTCCGATCGAGGCGCCGGGGTTTGCGCTGAATAAGCTTTCGGTGAGCCTGTTCAACACGGTGTTCTTTCATAAGCAGATTCATAAACGCGTGGTTGCCTTGCAGGACTATGAGCCGTTCTTTTATCCGCTGGACAAGGTGCTGGACTGGAACAAGCTGTACGGCAAGAGCGGGCTGCTGCAGTTCCAATATGTGATTCCGTGGGACTATGCGCGGGAGGGAACGATTGCGATTCTGGGTGAGGTGGCGAAGAGTGGGCTCGCGAGTTTTCTGGCGGTGCTGAAGGCTTTTGGCGATGTTCCGAGCCCGGGGCTGATGAGTTTTCCGAAGCCGGGGATCACGCTGGCGCTCGATTTTCCAATCAAGGCGGACCGCAGTTTTCCGCTATTTGAGCGGCTGGCGGATATGACGCGGGAGTTTGGCGGACGGCTCTATCCGGCGAAGGATGCGGCGATGACGGCGGCGCAGTTTCAGGCGTTCTACCCGCAGTGGCGGCAGTTTGCACAGTACCGCGACCCGAAGCTGACGTCGAGCTTCTGGGAGCGGGTTTCGGGAGAGGCGGCGTAATGGGCTCGGGTGCAACTGGAGTGCGGGACGTGAGTGGGGCGGGCATGCAGGTGGCGCATCGCGGACAGCGCGCGGCGAAGAAGATATTGGTGCTGGGGGCGACGTCGGGGATCGCGGAGGCGACGTGCCGGATCTGGGCGGGGCAGGGTGCGAGCCTGTTTCTAGTCGGGCGGAATGCGGCGCGGCTGGAGGTAGTGGCGGCGGACCTGCGGGTACGCGGCGCGTCTGAGGTGTATACGGCGGTGGTCGACCTGGACGATACAGCGCGGCATCCGGAGCTGCTGGCGCACGCGGTCAACACGCTGACGGGCCTTGATGTGGCGTACCTGGCGCATGGGGTTCTGGGCGACCAGGCGGCGGCGGAACAGGACTTTGCGGTGGCGGAGCAGATTCTGCATACGAACCTGATCTCGGCGGTGTCGCTGCTGACGTGGCTGGCGAACTTTTGCGCGCAGCGGCGGTCGGGTGTGCTGGCGGTGATCAGCTCGGTGGCGGGCGACCGCGGGCGCAAGTCGAACTATCTGTATGGCGCGTCGAAGGCTGGGTTAAGTGCGTTTCTGGGCGGCCTGCGGAACCGTGTGGATCGCGAGGGCGTGACAGTGCTGAACATCAAGCCGGGACCGGTGAAGACGGCGATGACGATCAACATGCCGGGCAGCCACAAGTTCGCGGATGTGGGCCAGGTGGCGTCGACGATCGTCAAGGCGATCGAAGCGAAGCAGGATACGCTGTATGTGCCGTTCCAGTGGGCGCCGATTATGTTTGTGATCCGGCACATCCCGGAGCGGGTGTTTAAGAAGTTGAATCTGTAACTGAATCTGATCGAGATGTGAGAAATGCCCGGAGTGAGAGTGCTCCGGGCATATCTGTGTACTGAAGGCGCCTTAGATAGCAGCGCCACCGGAGACGAAGAGGGTTTCGCCGGTGATCCAGCGAGCGTCGTCGGAGGCGAGGAAAACGGCGGGAAGGGCAATGTCTTCGGGTTGGCCGGCGCGACCGAGTGGGGTAGCCTTAACCTGTTCGGCCTCAAAGTCGCCGCCAGCGAAACCGGAGGACTGGTAGCCCTCAGTGATGACCATACCGGGATTGATGGCGTTGACGCGGATCTTGCGCGCGCCTAGCTCCTTGGCGAGAGACTTGGTGATGGTATCGACGGCACCCTTGGTGGCGGAGTAGACGGAGCCAAAGGGGGGAGCGAAGGTGCTGACGACGGAGCTGATATTGACGATGCTTCCGCCGGTCTCCGGGAAGAGGGGAAGGGCGGCCTTGGATGCGAGAATGAGCCCGAGGACGTTGGTATTGAACTGCCGGTTGTAGTCTTCGACTGTAATGGCCTCAAGCGGAGCGAAGTTGAAGACGCCGGCGTTATTGATGAGAATATCGACCTTGCCATAGGCCTTCTTGGTTTCGTCGAAGAGACGGGTAATGTCGGCCTCGTTCGCGACGCTGGCACCGACGGCGATGGCTTTGCCACCGGCCTTGACGATCTCGCTGACTACTTTATCGGCACCCTCTTTGCTTGAGGCATAGTTGACGACGACGGAGGCGCCTTCCGCGGCGAGGTGTTTCGCGATCGAGGCACCGATGCCCTTGGAAGCTCCAGTTACCACCGCAACTTTGTTCGTTAGCTTAGCCATGTCTTTCCCTCTCTCTGAGGATCGAAGCACGCTTCGACGCTCATCGAATAGATGAGAACTGATTCAGAAAGGTGCGATATTCGGTCGGGTCGGCGCAGGATTTTGGTGCCCAAGCCGCGAGGGACCTCTATGGCGCGGGTAAGGGGTGACGTTGAGAGTGCATGGCGCGAATGGGGGATAGTGAGGCCCGGTGCGCGGCGGCTAGGCTTGCGGAACTATGCGATCTGTCTCTGTGCTTGCGGCGTTTACCTTCGGTTCCATCCTATGGGCTACGGGAGGCGCGCAGGCGATCTCCTCGTCGGCCGGTACAGCTTCGTCTTCGTCGTCCTCGTCAAGCTCGTCGGATGCAGGCACGGCTTCGCTGCCGGCGGGCGTGAGCCTTCCACGAGGCGGCACGGTGTACCTGGTGAACGCCAAGGCGGGTGTGCCGTCGCCGCTGGTGCAGCTGCATCCGGCCGAGATTGTTTCGAACTCGCATGCGGCGGGGAACTTTGCGCGCAGCATGGTGTATGCAGGGGCGCATGCGAGCCTCGAGTTGAAGGGGCTCAATGCAGCGGCGGGAACGGACGAGCGGCAGCCGAAGATTCTGGTTCGCATCAATGGCGACGATCCGGAGCTGTTGCGGAGCAGAGTTCATCTGATCCGGCTGCAGCAGACGAAGGACAGGCGAGTGGTCTCAAACTACTCGCAGAACATATTTGGCGGGCAGCGGACGAAGAAGTACGACGACATCGCGGTCACGAAGGCAGATGCCGAGCCGGATGTGTGGCTGACGCTGACGCCGGAGGAGCCGTTGACGCCTGGAGAGTACTGTGTGGTGTTCATGCCGAAGGACGCGAATGCGTGGCCGGACTCGGTCTACGACTTCAACGTGGCGTTTGATGTTGCCAAACCGGAGAAGTAGACCTGCTTCAAAGAGAGAAGCGATTGCCGCGGAATGGCAACAAAGCGATCGACCATGGACGAGGGGATGATAACCCGGTTGCGATGCGGTCGGATTACCAGACGACGCAGCGGTCGGCGGCGGCGCGGACCATAGGCGAGCTGGCCTTGCAGCTGAAGGCCTGGGCGAAGGGTGAGAAGTTGGAGGTTGGTCCGAGGACGCGAAACTTGGCGACCGGGTGAGGATCGCCTTGCGTCATCACCTTTTGGGTATCGGGACGAGTTTCATCGCCACGGAACTGGCCCCAAGAGAGAAAGAACTGCTGGGCGGGGGTGAAGCCGTCGATAGTGGCGGTGGACCGTGCCTGCGGGGTCTTCTGGAAGGCGAGCCAGGCCATCTTGAGGCCGGCGAGATCGGCGACGCTCTCACCGAGGGTGAGTTTGCCGTTGATATGGATGTCGCCGGGAGAATCGATGATGTAGCTCGAGAACTGGCGGACGACGCAGGCGGTTTTGCTGTGAAACTTGTCGAGATCGGCGGGGGTCCACCAGTTGTCGAGCCTGCCCTGCGCGTCGAACTGCGCGCCCTGGTCGTCGAAGCCGTGCGAGACCTCGTGGCCGATGACGACGCCGATGGCGCCGTAGTTGACGGCGTCAGTGGCGGCAAGCGAGAAGGCGGGCGGCTGCAGGATGCCGGCAGGAAAGGTGATCTCGTTGGCGACGGGGTTGTAGGAGGCATCGGAGGTGGGCGGAGTGAACTCCCAGCGGGTGTGGTCGACGGGCTTGCCGATCTGCGAGAGGGTATCGGTGACGGCGAAGCGTGAGGCGGAGAAGACGTCGTCCAGGTAGGCTGAGCGGGAGACCTGGACGGAGGCGTAGTTCTTCCAGTGATCGGGGTAGCCGACTTTGACGTGGAAGGCGGAGAGCTTTTCAAGAGCGCGCTTTTTCGTCTCGGGCGTCATCCAGTCGAGGCCTTCGAGGGTGTCATGCATGGCCGCGAGGATATTTGTAACCATGACGGTGGCACGCTGTTTGGCTTCGGGCGGGAAGTAGCGGGTGACGTACTCCTGGCCGAGCGCCTCGCCGAGAAGCGTGTCGACCTGCTCGGCGCAGCGCGTGGGTCGCGGCTTGAGCTCGCCGACGCCGGCCAGCTGACGCGCATAGAAGTTGAAGCTGGCGTCGACGAAAGCAGTGGGTAGGTCAGGAGCGAAGCTGCGGAGGAGATGCCAGCGGAGATAGGTCTTCCAGTCCTCGATGGATGTTGTCGCGAGCGCGTGATCGAAGGCGAGAAGGAAGGCAGGTTGATCGACGTTGAGCGTGCCGGGCGTGATGTGCGCCGACTGGTAGAAGACGCTCCAGTTGAAGTGCGGGGTGAGCTTCTGGAGATCGGCGAAGCCCATGATGTGGTCTGTGGAGTGGGGATCGCGGAGGGCCACATTGTCGAGAGAGGCGCGAGCGAGATCGGTTTCGAGGCGCATGATCGTAGCGGCGTCGGCGTGAGCCTGCTCCGGGGCTGCGCCGGCGAGAGTCATGAGGCGATCTATAAATGAACCATATTCCGTGCGGGCCTGGACAAAGCGAGGCTCGGGTTTGAGGTAGTAGTCGCGGTCGGGAAGGCCGAGGCCGGAGGCGTCGATATCCGCGATGTTCTGCTGCGGATCATGCACGTTTGCCGTGGAGGCGATGTGGAAGGGAACAGGCAGATTGACGGCCTGGAGTGCGGCGATGGCGACCTGGAGCGAGGCGGTGTCGTGGATGCTGTCGATCTGCGTGAGCAGGGGCTCGAGTGGACGAAGGCCGGCGGCGTCGATAGCGGAGGTGTCGGTGCAGGCGGCGTAGAAGTCGCCGGTAAGCTGGGCCGAGGAGCCGGCGGGCTGTCCGGTGTGGGCAGAGACCTCATCGAGGATGAGGCGGAGCTGGTCCTTGTTGCGCTCTCCGGCCTCCCAGCGGCGGCTCCACTTTCCCATGGAGGCGGGGATAGGATGTGCGGCGCGCCAGGCGCCATTTGAGAACTGATAGAAGTTGTCGCAGGGCTGGGCGGAGCGGTCGATGTCGCCGACTTCAATGCCGCGTAAAGAGGCTTGCTGGGCGGAGGCCGAGAGGGTGAGAGCGGCGAGAGCGATTGCGATAAGGCGCATGGAGTCTCCTGCTGCAGGGTACGTGGGAGATGCGGAAGGAGTTCCGATCGTCCGTGCTGCTGGTTCGAGTCAGGTGCGGAGCAGCAAAGAAGGAGGACGACTGCAGAGTCCCACGGAGTGACAACAAAGAGAGCGATCTCGAACGCCGTGTCTCGGAGCGAGAGTACAACAGTATTGATACGCAGCCTATTGGTGCTGCTGCTGTTGCTGCTGGGCCATCATCTGTTGGCGGGTGAGCGGGGGCGGCTGGTCGGGGAGTGCGGTGGCTTTCTCGACGAGCATGGACCAGTCCTCGGGGACGGGGAGCTCCTGGTCGAGGGAGAAGGCGCCCTCGCTGGGTGTGACGCGGACGGCGACAGTGAGTTCGGAGTCGGCGCGGCCGCGGAAGATGCCGTGGGTGGGTGGGACGTCGGCGTAGTCTCGGCCGACGGCGGTGCGGATGTGGCGATCGCTGGCGATAAGCCAGTTAGTGGGATCGAAGCCGACCCAGCCGAGCTGGGGGATCAGGGCCTCGACCCAGGCGTGGGTGGCGGAGGCGACGGAGCGGTCCGGAGCGCCGGAGCCGGCGGCGGACTCGCCGTGGTAGAGGTAGCCGGAGACGTAGCGGCAGGGGATGCGGAGTTTGGTGCGCACGAGGGTGATCATGATGTGGGCGAAGTCCTGGCAGACGCCTTTGCGGTTGCTGAGGGCGACGTCGATGGGGGAGTCGACCTTGGTGGAGCGCGGTACGTAGTCGAAGTACTCGTAGATCTGCTGGGAGAGGTGGTGGAGGACCATGAGCGGGTCGTCGCGGCGACGGACGTCGAAGGTGCGGGCGAGCTCTTCGAGGGCTGGGGTGGGAGTGGCGAACTCGGAGGGGAAGAGCATCTCCCAGTAGTCGCCCTCGTGGACGAGCTGGTCGAGGTCGTTCCAGGCCTCGGGTGCGAGGAAGGAGGGGACCATGGGCGCGGGCTGCATCTCGACGAGGGATTCGGCGACGATGACGAGCTGGCCGTGGGGAGCGGGGATGTCGAAGTGGTGGACGTGGTTGGCGAGGTGGTCGCGGTAGGAGAAGACGCGGCAGCGGGGGGAGACGGAGAGGTGGAAGGTGAGGCAGCGCTGGAGGGCGTCCGAGCGCGGGTGCATGCGGGTCTCCATCATGGACTCGCTGACGGCGTTGGAGTAGAGGAACTTGGTCAGGTGCCGGATGGAGTAATGCATGGCTTACTCTAACGCGACACTTAGGCTATGACGGCAGCAAAACGTTTGGCTATGGAGGGATCGGCTGCTTTGGAGGTGGTACCCCTTCCCCTGTACTTTGCGGTCAAAGTCTTCGCAGGATGAGGCTTAGGGCTGGCCTTGGTCCAGAGTGGGTTGAACTGTTGCAGAGCGGGATGGGTGGGCGTCGACATACCCCTAGTTTAGTGACGTGGGATGGGTGACTACGCCACCACTCAGTGCGAAGTCTGCCTGGAGATCACCTTTCGATGCAGCGCTGTTCCGGAAGGAACACCGGGTGACCAGCCGAGCCGTTCACGCGCACATAACAGCCGGTTCATCGAACTTACATGGAGGACCGATACGGTTGCAGAATTCCCTTCGATATGGAGTTCCCTACGATGCGCTTTTTGCACCTCGATGCTTCCTGCCACACAGAACGAATCAAGTACTCCTGTCGTGCTCTGCTGTTGTTTGGGTTTGCGCTGCTGCTGGGGCTCCCCGGCGTTCTCCATGCGCAGTTCGACGCGGGTGCTGTACTGGGCAGCATCAAGGATCCGTCCGGTGCGAGCATCGCTCAAGCTTCGGTGGAGTTGCACGATGTGGCGAAGGGGGTTTCGGTCTCTCGGCAGACGGACTCAAATGGCGACTTCGAGTTCGACAACGTTCAAGCCGGTCAGTACACGCTGACCGTCACAGCCCCTGGTTTCACAAAGTCCACGACCGATCCTTTTTCCGTAAACGTTGGCTCCCGCCAGCGCGTCGGTCTCACTCTCGCCCTGGGCGCCGACACGCAGAGCGTTACGGTTTCGGGTGCTGCCAGCCAGCTTGAAACGGATACAAGCGACCGTGGCGCAACGATCGAGTCCGCGGAGGCGGTTACGCTGCCGCTGAATGGCCGGGCCTACGCCGACCTCGCCGTGCTTGTGCCTGGGGTGCGACGCTCGCTGATCGGGCTGGCATCAACAGGCGCGCCGGCGCGCGATGCTTCGTACAACGCGAATGGACTGACGTCGCAGTACAACAACTTCAATCTCGACGGCATTGATAATAATGCCTACCAAGAAGCCAACCAAGGCTACTCGAACGAGGCCGTGATTCCATCGCCAGACGCGATCCAGGAGTTCAAGGTCCAAACCGATAACTACTCCGCCGAGTATGGGCGGGCGGGCGGCGCCATTATCAATGCCACGACCCGCAGCGGCACGAACACCTACCATGGAGTTGCTTACGACTATCTGCGGAATACCGTGCTGAACGCGTTCGGGCCATTTACCGGCACGGGGGTGAAGCCTACGCTGGTGCAGAACCAGTTTGGCGGCGCGATCGGCGGTCCCGTGTTCCATGGAGCGCACCTGCGAGACAAGCTCTTCTTCTTTGCCGACTACGAGGGCCTTCGCGTCGTGCAGCACTCCTTAGTTCAGGCCACGCTGCCTACGGCCACGGAGCTGACGGGGCTGTTCACGGCGGACGGCACGGCGACAGGTGCGGCGGTGCCAGTGAAAAATCCATACACCGGCCAGGTTTATGCCAACGGCCAAGTTAACCTGGCCGATCCGAACATCAGCCCGGTAGCGCTAGCCGCCTTCAAGCTACTGCCTGCCGCCAACATTCCCGGCGTTGCACCCACAGGGCTCAACTTCCAGTACCTGCCTGCGTACACTACAACGGACGACAAGGGCGACGGGCGGGCGGACTTCAACCTTAGCCCGAAGCAGAGTGGTTTTTTTCGTTACAGCCAGCGTGCGGTTGCATTTTTCCTGCCGCCTCCCTTTCCCGGCCTTGCCGGCGGCAACAGCAACGGCACACTCTACGCCCGCACGCGCCAGCTGGCGGCGGGGTACAACTGGATTCTCTCGCCGAGCTCGATCATTGAACTTCGCTTTGGGCAGACCTGGACCGAGAGCGGCAA
Source organism: uncultured Acidobacteriaceae bacterium (assembly GCA_964244225.1). Lineage (GTDB taxonomy): Bacteria > Acidobacteriota > Terriglobia > Terriglobales > Acidobacteriaceae > Edaphobacter. Next base: position 2,044 of record CAXTJC010000053.1, on the reverse strand, counting down.
GAGCCCGATCTTTCTTGGACAGCAGAACCTGCTTGCCGGAGTTCCAAACGTTCCGCAGGACCCGGCCTATACCGGCGGGCTGAATACCCAGACAGTGACGGGCTTTACGCAGTTCGGCGAGCAGGCGACGAACCCGCAGTTCACCAATCCAACGCAGTCCAATCCGAAGGTGAACTATACGTTTATACGGGGACGGCACAGCCTGAAGATTGGGTATGAGTATGGCTGGCTGGCGCAGGCGATCTCGGACTTCCATCCCAAGTTCGGTCAGGATACGTACTCAGGGCAGTACAGCGCGACAGGTGCGATCGCAGCGGGCGGCGTTCAGCGGCAAGCCTACAACCTTTCCGATTTTCTGTTCGGCGCGCGGAGCAACTACTCGCTGAATGCGGTGAATGAGGTTAACTACAAACGCTTCTGGCACATGGGGTATATCCAAGACGACTGGAAGGCTCTGCCCAGTCTCACGATCAACGCCGGCCTGCGTTACGAGTTTGTGTCGCCAAACTACGAACAGAACAACCAGGTTCTCAACTTCGACCCGGTAAGCCAACAGTTGCTCCATGCGGGTGCGGGGACGGACGTGAACAGTACAGTCCCGGGCCACATCTACAAGCTTCACTATGTTGGTGGCAACTCGCTGGCCGATCGCGCTCTGGTGAATCCGGACTATAAAGATTTCGGGCCACGACTTGGCTTTGCCTATCAGGCTTTGCCGGGCACGGTCTTTCGTGGCGGATTCGGCATCAGCTATGCCTATCTGTTCCGCTTCGGTGGGGAAGGGCTGCTGGCGTATAACGGGCCGAACAACTATAGCGCCACGCTGCCAGTGAACCAGACACCGGGTCAGGGGCTCTGTGCCACGGTGACGCAGGATCCCACGACATGCTTTCGCCGCACGCAGGACGGGTACCAGACCAACTTTGCCGGGCCGAGCAACTTCACGACGACACGCGCGCAGACCCGCTACACGCCGAAAGACTTCAAGAATGGCTATATCGAGGCTTTCCACCTCTCGGTGCAACAGCAGCTTCCAATGCAGACCACGCTGGAGGTGGCGTATGTCGGCAATCACGGGGTCCATATCGCGACGCTTGAAGACTTCAACCAGGCCCGGCTATGCACGCCGGCAGAGATTGCGGGCGGACAGTGCGCCGCGAACAAGAGCGCATCGCTGCTGAATCGACGGCCTATCCCGAACTTCACGGACATCCTGACGGAGAGCAACGCGGGCTTCCAGACCTATAACTCGCTGCAGACGAAGCTGGAGCGACGGTTTGCGAACGGCATCTTCCTGATCAACTCGTTCACCTACTCGCAAGCGGTGAACAATTCATCGGCCGACCTGGAGGCTCAGAACGGCGACTCTGCCATTGTGAACATTGCCAACGTGAACGGGGACCGCGGACCTTCCGGATACAACCAACCGCTGAACGATACGACGTCTTTTATTGCCGACGTGCCGTTTGGACGCGGGCGCCGCTGGGGAGCGAGCGCGCCCGCGTGGCAGCAGCAGATCCTTGGCGGCTGGCAGCTGACGGGCATCAACGTGGTGACAAGCGGAGTGCCGATCAACCTGACCTACACGGCAAATACCAACCAGGTCGTGTCTACGACCAGCTCGACGTACGGTCTGCGGCCGAACCTCCTGAGCACGCCTGCCGCTGTGTACGGCGCCAAGCTGACGAAGACGCAGAGCAGCGTCTCGGGCTACCTGAATGCGGCGGCGGTGCAGATTCCTGCCGGGACGCAGCTCTTCGGCAACTCTGGACGCAACAACCTTCGCGGGCCGGCCTTTGGCCAGTTCGATGTTGCTGCCCACAAGCAATTTAGTTTGCTGACCGAAGCGCAGACGCTGGAGTTTCGACTTGAGGCCTTCAACGTGCTGAACGCGACGAACTACATCAGCCCGGATTCGAACGTGTCTGACGGTGCTGCCTTTGGTACCTTCGGCACGGCCAACGTCTTTCCGGCACGGCAGGTACAGGTGGCGCTTCGCCTGGCTTTCTGACCTGATCGGTGTAGGAAAAGATAGCCGGCGAGG
>CAXTJC010000052.1:0-10717 GCA_964244225.1 uncultured Acidobacteriaceae bacterium | reverse complement strand
CTGGTAGGAGTAGACGGCGAAGATGCCGACGATGACGATGAGGGCGGCGGCGATGAGGAGGAGGAGGCGGACGAGCAGGTGACTGAGCAGGCCGGTGCCGCGGCGCCGATGGCCGTTGACGCTGTCGTTTGTGGCGCGGCCCTGGTCGTTGCGGCCCCGGTATTTGAGTGTGACGGCCATGACTTACTCCCGGTTAGACGGCTCCTGCGCGGCGATGGGGAGGTCGGCGGCGGCGGTGCTGCGGTTGTTGGTAGCTAAGATGCGGGCTGTGAGGTGGGCGGCGATGTCTGACGAGGGTACATCGGCGGATTCGCTGCGGAGGCGGTCAGTGAATTCGACGAAGCCCTCGGCGAAGCGCTTGCCGATGGTGACGCGGAAAGGGATGCCGATGATGTCGGCGTCCTTGAACTTGACGCCAGCGCGCTCGTCACGGTCGTCGAGGAGGACGTCGTGGCCGGCGGCTTCGAGGGCGAGGGCGATGTGTTCGCCGCCTGCGCGGAGGGCCTCGTCGCGGACGTTGGTGACGGTGACGATGACGGTGAAGGGGGCGATGGCGGGGGGCAGGGCGTAGGCGGGGTTGGCGGAGTCGTAGGAGGCTGCGCTCTGCTCGATGGCGGCAGTAAGGATGCGTTCGACGCCGATGCCGTAGGAGCCCATGATGGGGGTGACTTCCGAACCGGTGGCATTTAGGACGCGGGCGCCCATGGACTCGGAGTACTTGTAGCCGAGCTTGAAGATGTGGCCGATCTCGACGGCTTTGCCGAGGCGGAGGGGGCTGCCGGCGATGGGGTCGGGCTCGCCTTCGGTGACGTTGCGGATGTCTTCGGTGAGGGTGGCGGTGACATCGCGGGCGATGGAGACGTTGCGGAGGTGGTAGTCGAGCTGGTTGGCGCCGCAGATCATGTTTTCGCGGCCAGTGAGGGCGGCGTCGAGGATGACGGTGGCGGCGTGGGGGTTGAGGAGCTGGGCCTGCTTGTCGGGATTGAGACCCTTGGCGGCGGCGAGGGAGGCGACGGTGTAGAAGCCGTGATCGTACTTCATGGCCCAGGCAGGGAGGACCGTCAGGCCGACGGGGCCGAGGAAGCCGGCGGGGGCGTTGAGGTATTGGGTGAGCTCGTCCGCTGTCATGGGGCGGAGGGCGTCGGACTGCGAGGCTTTCTGGAGCTTGGTCTCGTTGACCTGGTGGTCGCCACGGAGGAAGGCGATGACGGGCTTGTCTCTTAGTTCAGAAACCCCGGGGAGCCCGGCGGAGAAGGTGCGCTGGCCCATGAAGGCGACGCACTTGATGTCGTGGACAGGGGAGATGTTGAGGAAGGCGCAGATGTCGGCGATGGCGCCCATGCCGGGGGTGGCGATGAGCTCGGGGGCGCCGTCGCCGGTAGGCGGGAGATTTTCGACGGGGGCGAGGGTGGAGGTGGCGCGTTCGAGGTTGGCGGCGTAGCCGGAGGCGGAGGAGGCGATGAGGTCTTCGCCGGCTTCGGTGTAGACCATGAACTCTTTGGATTCGGAGCCGCCCATGGAGCCGGAGTCGGCTTCGACGGCGAGGAAGTCGAGGCCGCAGCGGGTGAAGATGCGGCGATAGACGGCGTCGTGTTTGGCGTAAGAGGCGTCGAGGCCGGCGGCGTCGAGGTCGAAGGAGTAGGCGTCCTTCATGAGGAACTGGCGGACGCGGAGGAGGCCGGATTTTGGGCGGGGCTCGTCGCGGAACTTGGTCTGGATCTGGTACCAAATTTGGGGGAGCTGCTTATAGGAGCGGAGTTCGTCGCGGGCGATGGCGGTCATGGCCTCTTCGTGGGTCATGCCGAGGCAGAGGTCGGCGCCCTTGCGATCCTGGAGGCGGAACATGTTGTCGCCCATGGAGGCCCAGCGGCCGGACTCTTCCCAGAGCTCGCGCGGCATGAGGGCGGGGAGGAAGAACTCCTGGCCGATGGTGTTCATCTCCTCGCGGATGATGGCGACGATCTTGTTGATGGACCGGTTGCCGAGGAAGAGGTAGGAGTAGAGGCCGGCGCCGAGCTGGCGGACGTAGCCGCCGCGCAGAAGGAGCTTGTGGCTGGCGACTTCGGCGTCGGCGGGAAACTCGCGGAGGGTGGGGATGAAGAGCTGGGACCAGCGATGCATGCGGTTCGGGTGAGCCTCTCTTGCGCGGCGTGGTCACGCGCTCGGATGTGCCTTCTTGATTGTCTGTGATGGGCGGGGAAAGGTCTAGCTAGGGGTCTCAAGTATGACCGAGCTGACCTCAGTGGCTGTAAGCCTTGCCCCTTGACATCCGTCATACTCAAGCAATATCCCAAAGGAGCTGTCTAAGAACCTGTTCAGAAATGCCGAGTTGCGGTTACAGAGGCAAACAAAGCAACCGCAGCGGCGAAATACAGGGGTCTCTCCACTCCACGAGACGATACCACTGTCTCGCTCCGGTCGAGATGACGGCATCCTGGGAGTTATTCGACAGGTCTAGGGTGTTCCGGTCTGGAGTGTTCGGTCCCGGGGTGTTCGGTCCGGGGTATTGGGATGGAGGAGACGCGGACGTGATGAATCGACGGGCGGTGCTGGCGGGTGCGATGCTGGGCGGGGCGCGTTTGGCGGCTGGGGCTGGCCGGCTGGGAGTTGCGGGACGGCTGCTGGGGGGTGCGGGGATACCGGGGATCGCGGCCGCGACGAGCGACGGTCTGGGTCTTCAAAGTGACGCTCTGAGTCTCCGGAGTGACGCTCTGAGACTCAAGAGTGATGCCCTGAGGCTCCAGGGCCATCGGTTTGTGACGTTCTGCATCATGATCCGGACGACGCCGTGGGAGGTGTCGCGGGACGTGAAGCTGATGGCGCGGGATGAGTCCACATGGCATACGCTCGACGGGGTTCGATCGATGCGAGAGGCGTTCGCGCAGGCGAATCCGGAGGGGCGGTTGACGTGGGGGTTTACGCTGAATGCGCTCGAGGACACGCGGAAGAACTACGAACAGATACGAGCCTATTGTGTGGAGTGCCACGAGCGGTTTGGCGATGAGATTTCGTACTTTCCGGGGTATTTCCCGGCGATGTACCTGCCACGCGCGCGGGTGAATCGAGAGATGACGGAGGCGATTGAGATCATCACGGGGTTTGTGGGAAAGGGATATCGGCCTGAGTGCATCATGGGAGGATTTCTGTCAGCCGATACGCTGCAGTATCTGGCGGAGAAGGAGAAGATCCACGCGGCGCACGCGGTGATATGGAGCCAGTCGGATGTGGATGGCGGGGGTGCTGATGGGTCGGTCTCGTATCCGTTCTATCCGTCGACCGAGCACTTCTGTAAACCGGCGCAGGGAGCGGCAGACTTTATCGATTGCGTGAATCTGGATGGATGGACGATGGACTTTCTCTGCGCGCGGCGGAGTGGGTCTATGGGGCAGGCGATTACGGGGTATAACAGCCGACGCGGTGTGGGGCCGCTCGAGACGTACATCGGATGGGGGCTGGATCTGGGGCATCGCGAGGTCATGCATACCCAGTCGCAGCATTTCGATGAGGGATTCCAGAGAAACGGATTTGGGTGGGTGACAAATATCTGGGAGGCCGAGATGGTGCATGAGTTTGGGAAGGAGCTGGTGTGCTCGGCGCTGGCGCTCTGGGTGGGAGATACGAAGAAGCGCTGGCCGGATACGCGCTTTGTGAGCTTTGGGGAGTTTGGGTCGATCTGGCGGGCGCAGCACCGATCAAATACGGACTGGAGCTACAGTTTTCTCGAGCGGGGATCGGGGCTGGGCGACTCGTATAACAATCTCGAGATTGAGTGGTTTATGAACAAGCATCTGCGGCTGGCGCGGCTGCGGGATTGGCAGGCGAAGTCGCCCGAACGCGTGATCGATCTGACGCGTTACGACCTGCCTGCGAAGGAGCCGGCAGACCCGGACCCGCGGCATCCGGCGAAGGACTGGAGCTTGAGGAATCGGATCAACCAGAAGGGTTTGCGGCCGCAGGACCGGCCGACGCTGCCGCGAGATCTGTCGCGTGATGACCGGGAATTTCTCGATAGATGGCTGCCACAGATTCGCGAGCAGAGTTCCTGAGCGGAATCAGTTCTGAGAGTAGACCCGAGCTGACCTCAGCGGCTGAAGCCGTATTGCATGCAAACTACTTACGGCACTGCTGAAGCCGTGCCCTCGAGCTAAGGCGCCTTTTGTCAGAGTGCTCCTAGGATGGGCGTGTGTGAGTTCACATTTGATGAGCTTCGATGTGCGGCGCGCAGGCCAGCTTGCGAAGGCTTGACGGCGATGAGGCGGATTGGCCAGACTGCTAAAATGCGACTTGGTGTGTTTGCCTCCGCTCTTCTGCTGCTGTGCGGCTCGGTGAGTCTTCGGGGTCAGAGATGGACGCTGCTATGGAGCGACGAGTTCAATGGGGCGGCTCACCAAGCGCCGAGTACGGCGAACTGGAGCTACGACACGGGGGCCGGCGGATGGGGGAATGGAGAGCTCGAGACATATTGCGCGTTTGGGTCAAAGACCGCGCCGTGTGAGGCGTCGCAGCCGAACAGCTTTCTCGACGGCAAGGGGCATCTGGTGCTGCGGGCGATCAACACGCAGGGGGTTTGGACCTCGGCGCGGCTGATCAGCAAAGGCAAGCAGACGTTTCAGTATGGCCGGATGGAGGCGCGCATGAAGCTGCCGGTTGGCGCGGGCTTCTGGCCGGCGTTCTGGATGCTGGGCGCGACGATCGATGGCGCGGGCTGTCCCACGTGCGGCGAGCAGGACATTATGGAGTGGGTGCAGAAGTATGGGCCGACGGCGACCTCATCCACAGTGCACGGGCCGGGCTACTCCGGCGGACACGGGATCACGGGCGAGTTCACTTTTCCGAACGGCGGCCGTATCGACGATGGAGATTTCCACACGTACGGTGTGGTGTGGTCCAAGGATATGCTGCAGTTCTACCGGGATGACCCTGCCAAACCGTACCTTACGGTGACTGCGGCGAGTCTACCGGCGGGGACGAAGTGGGTGTATAACCAGCCGTTTTTTCTGATTCTGAACTTTGCGATCGGAAGCGGCGGGTTTGCGGGCAAGACAGATGCGACGACGCCGCCGAGCGGGACGGTGCTGGTTGATTGGGTACGGGTGTATCGGGCGGAGCGCTAGCGGCTCATTTCCGAAAGTGACCTCTGCGGCTGAAGCCATGTTGCATAGAGCGCACGGGCACCTTCGGCTCGCTCAGGGTCGGACTGACAAATGGCTGATGATGTACGTCGCTGTGCTCCGTCGTGAAAAGCAAGTGCGGGGATTCTTCGCTGCGCTCAAAAATGACAAACGACCTTTGAGGGTACGTCGCTGCGCTCCGTTGTGAAAAGCAAGTGCGAGGATTCTTCGCTGCGCTCAAGAATGACAAACATTCGCTGCGCCAAAGCATGACAAATGATTGCTGTGTTCCTGAATGCCGACTCGAGAGGAAGGTCGGTGGTTTGGGATGGCGTTTGTACCGCTTCCATCACCCAGGTCTCAGAAGCGAGACCTGGGTGACACCCGCTACTGCTCGCTAACACGAGGCTACCGCTGTAGCCAGACTAGCGTTGGGCTACTGTGGTTTTGATTTGAGTGGCGGGTTTAATCATCTGCTCGAGGGCGAGGGCTTCGGGCATGAAGGTCATGGCCTTGGCGATCTGCGGATCCCACAGAGCGCGGACTTTGAGGCCCTCGAGCTGACCGAACTGCGAGGTGAAGATCTCGGCCTTGATGCTGGAGGCCAGCCAGTCCTTGACCGGGGCGATCTCCTTGTCGGTGTAGTCGATGCTGTTGGATTTTAGAAAATCTTTAAACTGCTGGAGGACGGCGTCGTCAACGGTGAAGTCCCTGGTGACGGTGCGGTTCGCGAGGTAGTGCTTGGCGAAGTTGAAGAAGGCGTAGTGCTGGAGGAGCGAGTTCTGGAAGTTGGTGGCGACGGGGTTATCGATCTTCTCGTCGGGGGTGATGCCGCCGCCGCCGTAGACGGTGCGACCGTTGTCGGTCAGCTTGACCTCGCGGTTTTTGGCGTCGGCGGGTGCTGTCTTGTTATCGCGGACGAAGTAGTAGTCGTAGAGCGAGACGTGATCGTAGTTGCGCTGGATGAGGCGACCGGAGGGCGTGTAGTAGTGGTAGGTGGTGAGGGCGAGGCCGGTGTCATCGGTGATCTGGAAGACGGTCTGGACGAGGCCTTTGCCAAAGGTGGTCTCGCCGACGATGAGGGCGCGGTCGTGATCCTGGAGGGCTCCGGAGACGATTTCGGCGGCGGAGGCGGTGTTGCGGTTGACGAGGACGACGATGGGGTACTTGGCGCCCTGCTCGCCACGGGAGGCGCGGTAGACCTGGTCGGGGAAGGCGCGGCCCTTTTGCGAGACGACGATCTGTCCGCGCTGGAGGAACTTGTCGCTCATATTGACAGCCTCGTTGAGGAGGCCGCCGGGGTTGGCGCGGAGGTCGAGGACGAGGCCCTGGAGCGGGGCGGTCTTCTGGAACTTGTCGAGCGCGTCACCGACCTCGCGGCTGGTGGTCTCCATGAACTGGGTGACGTGCATGTAGCCGATGCCGGGTTTGACCATGAAGGCGAGATCGACGGAGTTGCGGGGGATCTCATCGCGGATGAGATCGAAGACCATGGGTTTATCGGTGCCTTCGCGGCTGATGGTGACCTGGACGTGGGTGGCTTTGGGGCCCTTGAGGAGGGAGGCGACGGCGGTTGAGTCCATGCCGAGGGTGGGCTTGCCGTCGATCGAGACGATGACATCGCCGGGGCGGAGGCCAGCCTTATAGGAGGGTGTGCCCTCGAACGGGGCGAGCACGACGATCTTGGTAGTGCCGTTTTTGTCCGGCTGGGGCTGGATGCTCATGCCGACGCCGTAGTACTTGCCGTGCTGATCCTCGCGCATCTGGGCGAAGGCCTTTGGATCGTAAAAATTGGAATGGGGGTCCAAGGTGTGGAGCATGGCCGGGATGGCGCCGTCGTAGATGGCTTTATCTGGCTTATCACCGGTGAGCTTTTCGGCGTAGTTCTGCTCGACTATGGAGTAGACATCGGTGAAGTTGTGGAGCGAATCGCGGAGGGTGTTCTCGTCTGACGCGGACTGGGCGGCGACACGCTGGCTGATGAGCGAGCCGGCGACGGCACAGGTGCCGAGGAAGACAGTAGCGGAGAGGAGAGCGCGACGGGTGCGGGGTGCCATAGGAGTTCTGATGACCTCAGGGTGGTGCAGGGTGCGCGCGATGGCGTGCGGTGAGAACGAAAGACGCGACTCGCCGATGATTTGGACGGAGTATAGCACTGGGAGGTGAGCGGACGTGGTGACGCAAAGGTGGGATGCCGGGGCTGGACGGGTATAGTTTGTACAGGGCTTCAAGCGATTTCAGAGAGGGAGATCCGGTATGACGACGGTTTCGGTGGAGGAGGCGGGTCCTCGCCTGGCTGAGCTGGTGAAGCTGGTGATGGCGGGGGAGCGGGTAGTGATTACGGGGGAGGGTGCGTCGAGGGTGGAGTTGCAAGCGCCGAAGCTCGTGGCTCCGCACGCCGGCCCACGGGTTCTTGGGGCATGGGAAGGCATGTTCACGGTCGACGACGAGTTTTTCGAGCCGCTTCCTGAAAATGAGTTGAAGCGCTGGTACGGCGAAGAGTGAGGCTTCTGCTAGATACGCATTCGTTTCTTTGGGTGCAAACCCAGCCGGCGCGGCTCTCCCGGCTGGTTCGAAGCTTTATCGAAAGTTCTGAGCACGAGGTCTATCTCAGCGCGGTTTCGTGTTGGGAGATTGCGATCAAGGCGAAGCTCGGCAAGCTGCGAATTCCTGATGAACTAGCTCGCGCGGTGGAGTCAGCAGCGGTGCAGGCGGGATTCAGCTGCTTATCGGTCAGCTTTCGTCACGCCCAAGCAGCCGGTCAGCTGCCGCTTCTTCATCGGGATCCGTTCGACCGGATGCTGATTGCGCAGGCGCTTGAAGAGGACCTGGTGCTGGTGAGTAATGAGACGATGTTCGATTCCTATGGTGTGCGCCGGGTGTGGTGACGCCGGGATGGGTAAAATGACTGAATTGGCTATCGACCCGGTTGGATGATGGGTCTAATGAGCTGGGTTTGGTGACTTGGTTTGGCTGGAGGGCTGCGGTGCGCGGGAGTGCATTGGCGGTCCGGATGGTGAGCGAGGACGAGAGTTGGTGAAGATGTCGGCACGATGCAGGATGCGCAGGGTGTGGGTTGGTGGAGTGATAGCGGCGGCGACGCTGGCTGTGCCGGTGTGGTCGCAGACGCCGCGGTATCAGAGCCCGTACGGCGCGGGGCAGGCGGCTCCGCAGGCTCCGACCCCGGCGCCGGTGACACTGCCGACGCCGGCTCCGATTACCCCGAATGGGACGGTGGTTGAGGACGTGGTCGCGCGGGTGAACGATCAGATCATCAATCGCAGTGACGTGGAGCGGTCGCAGCAGCAGCTGCAGCAGGAGATCCAGCAGCAGAACCTGCCGCCGTCCGAGGCGGAGCTGCGGCAGAAGGACATGCTGCGGGACATGATCGACCAGCAGCTGCTGCTGAGCAAAGCAAAGGAGTTGGGGCTGAACGCGGATGCCGAGGTGGTGCGGCGGCTGGACGAGATCCGCAAGCAGAACCATCTGGATTCAATGGAGGATCTGGAGAAGTCGGCGCGGCAGCAGGGCGTGAACTTCGAAGACTTTAAGGCGAACATCAAGAACGGTGTATTAACGCAGCAGGTGGTGCGCGAAGAGGTTGGACGCCGGCTGCAGCCCACGCAGGGAGCGGAGCAGGCGTACTACGCGGCGCACAAGCAGGAGTTTCAGCAGCCGGAGCAGGTGCGGCTGAGCGAGATCCTGATCCCGACGCCGGCGGATGCGACGGACGAACAGATTGCGCAGGCGCAGGCCAAAGCCGACGCGGTGAATGCGAAGGTGAAGGCGGGCGGCGACTTTGCGGCGCTGGCGAAGGAGAGCTCCGGCGGGCAGACGGCGGGGGCGGGAGGGGACCTGGGTCTGTATAAGCGAGGCGGCCTGGCGAAGGTGATTGAGGACCAGACATTTCCGCTGAAGGTGGGGGAGGCGACGGCGCCGATCCGGACGCGGCAGGGATTTGTGATCTTGAAGGTTACAGATAAGCAGGAGGCCGGGCTGCCGACGTTGAAGCAGGTGGAGCCGCAGATCCAGGAGGCGCTCTACATGCAGCAGATGCAGCCGGCGCTGCGCTCGTACCTGACGAGGCTGCGGGAGGAGGCGTCGCTTGAGTTGAAGCCGGGGTTTGTGGACTCAGGGGCGAGCCCGCGGCAGACGAAGTTCGTGTATACGGCGTACTCCGCGCCGGTGCCGAAGAAGAAGAAGGTGGAGCAGAAGGCGCGGTTCGACCGGGCGCATGGCGTGGCGCCGGCGACAGCGGCGGCAAATGGATTGAAGCCGCTGCCGGCGGGCGTTGCGCCCTCAGTGGTGGACCCGAAGGTGAGTGGAGCGACACCGCTGCCGGGGACGACGGCGGCGGTTGCGGCGGCGGCGGCGAACGCGGGAACTCCGGCGGTGACGACGGCAGCGATGGACGCGACGCCAGGCCAGAAGAGCAAGGCGCGGCTGGTCACGACGAAGAACGGGAAGCAGAAGAGGGTGCGGCGGGAGAAGATCCGCTTTGGGCAGGCTCCGCGAACGGCGTTGCCGGCAGGGCCGACGGAGGTTGCGAGCGGTGCGGACACCGGTGCGGGGGCGCAGTCTGCCGCGGTAACGCCGGGCGGAACGATGGAGAATCTGGGTAAGCCCAACCAGGGCGGCGATGTGGCTCCTGGAGTGGCGATGGCGCCGACCGAGGTGGCGACGGAGATTTCACCCACATCGGACCCGGATCCGCTGGCACCGAAGGCGGTGAACAACGGAAAGACACGCTTCAGCTCGCGAGATAAGCAGTATCGGGAGGAGAAGGAAGCGGCTAAGCAGGCGAAGACGAAGGAGCGGATTGCCGCGACACCGGCCGGACCGGGGGTGGAGGAGGCGGCGACGCAGAACACGCAGGCAGCACCGCTTGGCCTTAATGGCGATACGAAGAAGAAGATCAAGGCGAAGAAGGTGAAGGGCGCGCCCAAGGAGCGATTGCAAGAGAAGAAGCCTGAGGCCGCGCCGGCGCCAGTCGACCCGACGGTAAGCCCGAATCTGCACGTGAGCCCGGCGGAGACGGCAACGCCGGCGCCCCCTGCTGATGGTGGAACCACGCTCCCGCCGGCGAGTACGCCGCCGGGTGGAGGCCTGCCGAATGGGCAGCCGCTCTCGCCGACGGCGGTGCCGGCTCCGCAGCCAAATGGGGCTCCGGCTCCGCAGTAGGGATTAAGAAACCATGCGGGGATCTCTCGGCTCGCGTTGCTCGGTCGAGATGACGGATTGAGTGGGGGGTGGGGTGGAGGAACGTCAGGCAGGGTGGGCGGTTTACGTCCCACCCATACCGGCGATGAGACTGCCGGTATGGATGGGGCACCCATGGTGTGGGCGGGGGCGCAATGCGGGGATCTTTCCGCTCGTGTTCCACGCCAACGAGCAAAGACGCTCGCTGGGGATCCCGGTTGCTCGGTCGAGATGACGGCTTTCTCGTGTTATGTACAAGGTTCTTAGTGAGTAGAGGACATCGGGGTGGGGAGTATGGCTATGGTGTGGAGCCAGGTCTCGACCGTGGCAGGCCAGTGGGTAACAGGCTGGGCGGTGGGACGCAGGCCGTAGCCGTGGCCGCCTTCGGCGAAGAGGTGGAGTTCAGC
>CAXTJC010000051.1:0-10749 GCA_964244225.1 uncultured Acidobacteriaceae bacterium | reverse complement strand
AGTCATCTCACCTTTGCCATGTACCTCCGTCTCTTCATGACCGAGTACCTCGACCCCGCCATCGACAAAATCCTCTATCTCGACAGCGACATCATCCTCTGCTCCGACCTCACAGACCTCTGGCAGATCGACCTCGGCAATCACTACCTCGGTGCCGCCCGCGAGCCCTACAACGAGCGCCAGCGCTCCCCGCTCGGCTTCGGCCCCGACGATCTCTATATCAACTCCGGCGTCATGCTCGTCAATCTCGCCAAGTGGCGTCGCGACCAGGTCGTCCCACAGTTCATCGCCTTCGCCGACGCCCACCAGGCCAGCTTCAGCAGCCCCGACCAGGACATCCTCAACTCCGTCTTTCGCGGCCACATCCTCGACATTGGCTACCAGTGGAACTGGCAGGCCCTCTTCGTCCGCTCCACCCCCGCCGAGCTCGGCCTCTCACCCACCGAGTACGCCGCCCTGCGCCGCTCGCCACGCCTCGTCCACTACACCTCCCGCTACAAACCCTGGTTCTACCGCTGGCAGCCGCACTACAAACACCTCTACGCCCACGCCCTCGCCCGCACCCCCTGGGCCGGCGTCACACCGCCCGATAAATCCCTCCGCAACCTCCCCACGCGCCTCAAAAAGCTGCTCCAGCAAAAGCTCGAATGGCACGCCCCCACCCTAGCCCGCACCCTCCGCACCCGCACCAGCACCCGCCTGCAGCCTTGACCCACGCCCTTGCTTTTCTTTCTTCCATTCCGAGCACCGCGAGGAACCTGCTTTCTGCCCGGATCATCAATCAACCCCGAACATGATCCAAACCCAAATGCCGTCATCTCGACCGAAGACGAGCGGCTTCATCGCTCGTCGCAGCGGAGAGACCCCTGTATTTCGCCTTCAACCCACCCCTTGCGCCTCGACCCGGCCCCAAACCGCCCCACTCGCCACCCGTTCCGGCGCAGCCTGCGCCTTCACCGCAAAACACAGCGCGATCGACGTCCACAGCAGAAAGCCCGTCGCTCCCGGAAAAATTCCCATCACCGGCATCTGCACCAGCGTCGCCACCAGCGCCGCCTTGACGCCCGCCAGCTCGCTGAACCGCTTCGTCCCTTGAAAGCACGCCAGCACCGCCTGCCCCAACCCCACCACAAACACGATGCTGCCGAACCACCCGAACGACAGCATCACCTCCTCGATGCCGTTATCGCCCAGCGCCACACCCTCCGTCTGCGCCACCCCATAGCTCGGCCCCTCGTTCTTTGAAGACGCCGAATCCGCCCCCAGCCCGATCCCAAACGGCGATGATTGAAACAGCGCCACCGCCCGCTCCTGGCTCGCCACCCGCTCGTTCACGCTGCTGTCTTCGCCCAGGTTGTTCAAACTCTCCAGCCGGTGCGAGAGCACCTCGTTGATCTCCGGTATCTGAGTCGCAACGCCCAGCATCGCCACCGCCACGATCAGCAGCGCCGCTAGTCCCAGCCGCTGCCGCGTCGTAAACGAAAAGCTCAGCACAAACAGGCCTGCCGTCGCTCCGATCCAGCCCGACCGGCTCATCGTGAGCCCGATCGCCAGCAGAGCCACCGGAATCGCCAGAAACCGAATCCGCTTCGTCGAGGCCAGGCTCAGCAGCATCCCGAACCCTAAATAGTCGCTGAACGGCTGCGGCGTATTCATCGTCGAAAACACCCGCACCCCCATCCGCTCCGGCACTCCGATCGACGTCAGGCTCGAGTTCTCCATCCAGAACGCATCCCACGGCGCCAGAAAGAAAAACTGGTAGATACCGTAGAGTCCCATCAGCAGCACGCCCCACAGAAAAATCGTCCGCAGGCTCTCCAGAATCTCCCTCGCATGCGCGCGCTCATGAAACACATACAGCGCAAAGCACAGCGGCGAGATCCACCCGAAAATATCCTGCATCAGGCCCAGCAGCGCATTCGATAAAAAGCCGACCACCGACCCGTACAGCAGCGCCGCCACCACATACGTCCACGGCCGCAGCTCACTGCGCAGCAGCCCGGACCAGTGGCTCCGGTATACCGCCAGTCCCGCGATGCACGCCAGAAACGGCGCCACCATCACAAACGAGGCCGTAGCCGATCCCGTCCGGAACTCGATCAGCCGGCGCAGCAGAGGCGTCAAAAAGAACAGCCAGCACACCAGCGCAACATAGTGCCGCCGCGATCGAACGCTGAAGAGCAGCCCCAATCCAAACGCCAGCACCGGAAACGCGAACGTCAGACCGGCCGCCGCCGGTGTCAGCGCACCCGCCACGGTGATCGTCACCAGCCCGGCCAGCAGCAGCCGGTTCCGCCGCAGCGCGCGCCGTTCGATGGGCGTTAAGGCGGACGTTGAGGCGGCCGTCATCGCGGGCGTCGCGCTCATGCCGCCGCTCTCCGCTCAAAGCGCTTGAACGCCTGCCGCAGTATCTCGAAGTCCTCTCGCCGCGGCAGCAGGCTCGGCGGCGCAGTCTTCAAAAACAGAGGAAAGCTCGCGTAGATAAAGACGAACCGCGCACACGTCGACATCAGCAGCGAGAACGCCGCGCCCGCAATCCCGTAGCGCGGAATCAGCACCAGCATCAGCGGCACGCTGAGCGCCAGACCCACCGCCTGCAGCAGCGTCACCGTCCCCGGCCGCCCCAGCGCCATAAACGCCTGCGCCAGCACAAACACGCAGCCTGAGATCGTCACCTCCGCCAGCAGGATCCGTAGGCTCAGCGCCGATCGCGCATACGCCCGCCCATAAAAGATCCGCAGCAGCAGCGGCCCGATCACCGCCACGCCCACCGCGCACATCCCCGTAAGCAGCAGGCTCATTCGCGCCGCGCGCCCCGTCATCGCCACCGCGTCGGCCTGCGTGCGCCCCGCCGCCTTCGGGAACAGCACCATCACCACCGAAAGCTGAAACACATTTAGCATCCGCGAAAGGCTCAGCACCACCACATACAGGCCCAGATCCGCAGGCGTCAAAAAACTCACCACCAGCACCTGATCCACCTGCAGCGCCAGCGTTCCCAGCAGGTCGATCCCGTATGACCGTATGCCGTAGCTCAGCAGCAGCCGCGAACTCGCCACGCTCAGCCACGGAGCCCCCGCAAACAGATGACGCGCCTGCCATGCCAGCAACCCGAACACCGGCAGCGCCGCCAGAATATACGCGAGCGATGCCGTGAACGTGTTGAACCGGTGCACCGCCAGAAAGCCCAGCAGAATCGCCAGCGTCACCCCCGGGTTCAGCAGCTGCGCCACGTTCGACGTCTTGAACGCCCCACTCGCCTCGAGCGCGCCGCGAATCACAAACGCCGTACTGCACAGCGGCGTCACGATCAGAAACCACTGCGCCGACCGGATCGCCCATAGCGGATACTGGTGCAGCCAGTGCGGCATCCACAGCACGCCCACCAGTGCCGCCACCGTCGAGAGCAGCGTGCTCATCACCAGCCCGTTCACCAGCAGGTCGCCCGTCTGCTTCGGCCGGTTGCGCATGTAGTAGATCAGCGCGCTCGGCAGCCCAAAGGTCGTTATTCCCGCCAGAAACGAGCTCCACAGCGTAATCGCCGCCAGCTGCCCACGACCCGCCGGCAGCAGCAGCCGCGCCGTCAGAATGCCCGTCCCGGCGTTCAGCCCCTGAATCAGGATCCTCGCAATCACCGTCTGGCCGATCGCCTTCACCCCACGGCCCGCGGGCGGATGCGGTACCGCCTCCACCGCCACAACCGCCTCATTCGAGATCGTCTCGTCACCCGCCGAGGTCAACGTCTCCGGAATGTCGCCTGAAACCATCCTGATCAAATCCTTTGCTTTTCTTTCTTCCATTCCGAGCAAAGCGAGGAACCTGCTTCTCGTTCGGATCGGCTAAAAGATTCCTTTGACTCAATCAGACTTCCCCTAAAACGCCGTCGGCTGGAAGTTATAGCTCAGCCCAACAATCCGCACATACCGTGCCACGCTCTCCACCTTGTTCCGCGGCACCAGGATCAGGTCGCCCGGCAACAGCTTCATATCGTTAACCATGTCCGCGTTCTTGTGCATTCGCATGTTGATGCGGTGCACCTCGGCATACTCCGAGTTCACCCGGCGATAGAGCAGCACCTGCGTCTCCCGGCCCGAGATCTTAATCCCGCCTGAGAGCAGCACCGCCTGCAGCGCCGTCAGCTCCTCGCGCATCTCCAGCTTCTGCGGCAGATACACCTCGCCCGCCACCACCACATAAAAGTGCTGAAAGTTCGTCAGCTGCAGGTTCAGCTCCGGCAGCACCAGGTGCTGCGACTCCTTCGCCAGAATCGCCTCCCGCGCCTTGCTCACCGTCAGCCCCGCCACCTGCACCCGCCCGACCAGCTCCAGACTCACGGACCCATCCGGATCGATCACCACCGTCTGGTTCAGCTCCGGGCTCAACCGGAACGACAGCGCCAGCGAGTCCCCCGCGCGCAGCACATACGTCCCCGCCTGCGCCTCCACCAGCGTGGCCGCCTGCGGACTCGCTGGAGCAGCCCCGGAGGAAACCGCCGGCGTCGTGACAGTTGGCGGGGCCGGCGCCGTGCCCTGCACCGCCGGAAACCCCGGCACAGCCACCGGCTGCGGAGCCTGCGCCATCGCATTCGCCGCCGCTGCCAGAGCCATCGTTAGCGCCATCACGACAGCCACAGAGATCCTCTTCATCACTCGCACATCACTCCTCGTCCTCACAGTCGCCGCCGCGCCCAGTCCGGCACCAGATACTTCCGTTTGTTCAGAATGCTGCCGAACAGCCGCCCGCCAGTCGATTCAATCTGCCGCTCCGCCTGCAGCATCTCCGCCTTCGTCGTCCGGTCCGCCTCCACCACCAGCAGCAGCCCGTCCACCAGCGACGCAATCCCCAGCGTGTCCCCGCTGCGCCGCAGCGCCGGACAGTCGAACAAAATGTATTGAAACTGCTCGCGCAGCAGATCGATGCACTCCCGCCGATGTTCCACGCTGGCATGCCAGAAAGCGCCCGCAATCCCGCCAGTACTTACGGAGTCGCCGCCTGCCCCATTCCTCTCCGTGGCCGCCTCCGCTCGCTCGCTCAGCTCTCCGCTCAATTCCCCGCTTAGTTCAAAGATCGTGGCCGCGGAGCTTCCCCGCACCATCTCCAGCACCTCCGCCGCGGATCGCACATGCCGCGCCAGATATTGCAGGTCCACCCGCAGAATCCGGTGCGTCGGGTGGGCGCCCAGCTCATTCGTCAGCGCCTTTGTCAGGTGCGTCGTTCCCGCCCCGCGCGTGGGGGAGGTAAGCGCGATCGCCAGACCGTGCGGCGTGCTGCGCGGCAGCTGGAAGATGTTGTAGACCAGCGCCTGATACTCCGAGAGCGGCCCCTGCGCGTCCTCCGTCCTGCGCGTTCCGGCCGCCATCAGGAGCTCCGCCTTCCGCCGCGCTCACCCGCCCGGTCGCGCACCGCCGTCAGAATCGAGCGCGTCGCCCGCGTCGGCAGATGCTCGCCGATCAGGTCGTTCGCCCCGTACCCAACCGTCGCCAGCACCGGGTAGCGCGACGCCACATCCAGCTCCGCCGGCGTCGCGATCGTGTCCCGCCCGGCCTCCGCCAGATACACCGCAAAACTCGCCAGAAAGAAACTCGTCAGCAAGCCCAGAAACGTATCGATCAAAGGCCGCGGCCGCACCGCCCCCAGCGAGAACGTCGGCGACTGCGCAATCCCCACATTCAGCAGGCCGCGCTCATCCATCGCCTCCGAGATCTGCGCCGCATCCCGCTTCTGCACGTAGAGCTGCTGGTTGGTGTCGAGCGCTGCCACCTTCTGCTGCAGCGTCGTAAACTCGAGCGAATCGCGCTCCGTCGTCTTCAGCTGGTTCTCCAGATCCACCAGCTGCGCCGCGATCGTCGACCGCCGCCCCATCGCCGCGCCCAGATGCGCCCGGTCATCCGCCAGCGCCTGGTCCTGCGCCTGGTACTTCGGATTCACGTTCGTCTGCGTCTCCATCGAGTTCATCGCCTGCGACTTCTTCAGCTCGCTCTGCGCCTCTTCAATCTGCGAGTCCACCTGCTGCACGATCCGGTCCGTCGGCAGATACTCCGTCAGCAGCTGCGCCCGCCGCAGCGTCAACTGCGCCAGCAGAGTATTCACCGAGTCCACCGAGCCCGCCGCCGGAACCACCCGCTGCATCGTCTGCTGCCGCGCCGGCGTCGATGCGATCGCCGCACTCTCCGCCGCGATCCGGTGCTCCACCTCACTGATCTCCGCGTCCGCTCCCCGTTCGAGCGCCTGCCCGTCCGCGATCGCCTTCTCGAGCTCCGTCTCCTTGTCCGCGACCGAAACCAGATGATGGCTCTGCTGGAAGTTCGCCAGGTCCTGCTGCGCCTTCGACCACTGCCCCTGGTAGCGGCCCGCCTCCTCATTGAAGAAGTGCGAGGCGCCCGTCGGCCGTCCGATATCCTTCTGCCGCGCGATAAAGATAGCCAGCAGCCGCGACAGCGTCTCCGTCGCCTCCTGCGGCGAGTTCGCCCGGTAGCTTACATCGATCACATGTGACTTGCGCACCGGCGCCACCACCAGGTGCTTCCGCAGCCGCGCCACCTTCTGCTCGTGCAGCGCCTGCGCCTCCGCCGGGTGCGACGTCACCGGCACCTCGCGCCACCCCGGGTCCACCACCTCGTCCAGCACATCCGAGCTGCCCAGGATCTCTACCTGCGAGTAGAGCTCCTCCTCCGTCACCTCGGCCGCCGCGCCCTGGCTTGACGTCGTCGCCTCCGCCGAGATCACCTCCGGCTTGCGCGCATTCTGTACCAGCAGGCTCATGTCCGACTCATACTTCTTCGGACTGGCAAACACATACAGCAGCGTCAGCAGCAGCCCCAGGCCGAACACCAGCAGAAACCGGGTTCTATGCCGGAACAAAGCCTCAACGGCGCCGCGCAACGAAGAACTCGTCGCGTCTGCAGAGACAGCAGGGGATACGGTGGTCACGAACGGCCTCGCTATAAAGTGCGGCAGATACCGTCTTTCAACGGGAAACTCTACAACCCAGACCCAGATCAAGATCCACCCAGCTCCTGCACGCCTTCCATCGCGAACAGAGACACAGGGGCCAATACGGGCCAGGTAAGCCAACTCAGCGCTTCAAAGTTGGTTATGACAAGAAACTGACGTTTGCTTACGCCCAGTTTACAGGAAACCTCCCGAATCCTATCGTCTTTCCGAGCCGCTTCCAAGCCTGCGTAACACTTTCAGGTGACTCATTCTCCCAAATGAGGGATTATGCAAACATTTGCCTAGTTTCTACGATCAGGCTATGCCCCCTCCTCCCCAACGACCACGAACGCCTTGCCCCGCGCTCCTCGAGGCTACCCACCCCGGCCGCGTGCGCCGCCTTCGCAGACAGCTGGCCTCCGCTATTCTGCCGGCTCTCCTGGCGACCGCTGTCATTACACCCCTCAACGCTCTGTCGGCAACCCTCGCGCCACCGGTCAGCGTCACCTCCGCCGCCCGCCTGCTCGATCAGGGAACCTTCGGTCCCACCGCTGACTCCATCGCGCACGTGCAGCAGATCGGCCTTCCGGCCTACCTCAACGAGCAGTTCGCCCTCCCTGTAAGCACCATTCCCGCCACGCCCCCGGCCCCCTATTTCTCCTACTGCACCTCCGCCAACGCCTGCAACGATCTCGCCTGGTGGCAGAACATCCTCACCGGCAACGACCAGCTTCGCCAGCGCACCGCCTTCGCCCTCTCCCATCTCTTCGTCGTCTCCTTCAACTCCGCCGCCGGCGAGGACTTCCCCTACTACCAGAACGTGCTCGCCCGCGACGCCTTCGGCAACTATCTGACCCTCATGAAGGACGTCACCCTCTCCTCCGCCATGGGAACCTTCCTCAACATGGGCAACAGCGGCCGACCTGTCGGCAGCGCCATCGCAAATGAAAACTTCGCCCGCGAGATGATGCAGCTCTTCACCCTCGGCCCCAACCGCCTCAACCTCGACGGCACCCTCAAACTCGACAGCTCCGGTCAGCCCATCCCCACCTACACCCAGAATCAGGTCAAATCCTTCGCCCTCGCCTACACCGGCTGGACCTTCCCCTCGCCCTCGGCCACCACCCAGGATCTCCTCAATAAAAGCGCGCGCACCCATAACTCCCCCATGGTCGCCGTAGACTCCCAGCACGATCCCTCCGCCAAAGCCCTCATCAACGGCCGCTATCTCTCCGCCGGCCAAAGCGCCGCGCAGGATCTCGACGGCGCTCTCCAGGCCATCTTCAACGACGACAACATCGCCCCCTTCGTCAGCCGCTCGCTCATCCAGCACCTCGTCACCAGCAATCCCAGCCCGGCTTATATCCAGCGCGTCGCGACTGTCTTCCTGCACAACAGCGCCGGCGTTCGTGGCGATATGAAGTCCATCCTCACCGCCATCCTGCTCGATCCCGAAGCCCGTGCCGGCGATACCAACCCCCAAGCCGCCGGCGGTCATCTCCGCGAACCCCTCCTCTGGTTCGCCAACGTCTACCGCGGCCTGAACGTCTACCCCGTCGCCCCCGGCCTCACCGCGTATGTCAACCTCAGCCTCAAAGCCAGCCACCTCAACGAGGCCCCCTTCCATGCGCCCAGCGTCTTTGACTTCTACAGCCCGGACTACACCGCGCCCGGCACCGCCCAGTTCGGCCCCGAGTTCATGCTCGAAGACGGCGCCGGCGTCATCCAGCGCGCCACCTACGCCGACCTCATCACCAACAACCAGATCCTCCCCGGCCTCCGCGTCGACCTCGGCAACACCAGCGCCTGGGGCCAGCTCGCCGCCAACCCCGCCACCCTCGTCGACGCGCTGGGCATCGTCTTCATGCACGGCCAGATGCCCGCCGACATGCGCGCCACCCTCATCAGCGCCGTCGCCGCCGTCCCCTCACCCGCGCAGCGCGCCCGCTTCGCCGTCTTCCTCATCGTCACCTCCCCCCAATACCTGGTCGTCCACTAAGAGCGACCACACCTCGCTTACCATTCTGACCACAAATATTCGTTTGTCATTCTGAGCACAAGTATTGGTTTGTCATTCTGAGCGCAGCGAAGAATCCCCGCACTTTGCCCTGGGCTGCAAGAAAGCGACAAGTAACCTGCCACAACCAAACCATCTGAGGAGCAGCACGAAACGCCGTCATCTCAACCGAGCAACGCGATACAGCAGCAGAAATGCCGTCATCTCGACCGACCCTGAGCGAGCCGCAGGCAAGTCGAACGGGGAGCGGAGAGACCCCCGTATTTAGCCCGCACCCGCCATAAACCCGCCCCCAAGGAGCCCCACAAATGGCCAACCGCCGATCCTTCCTGAAGTTCGCCTCCCTCGCCGCCGCCGGCTCCCTCGCCGGCCTTGACCCCTTCGGCTCGCTCAGCGCCTTCGCCCAAGCCGGTGCCTCCGACTACAAGGCCCTCGTCTGCATCTTTCTCTTCGGCGGCAACGACGGCAATAACCTCATCATCCCAACCGACGCCGCCGGCTTCGCCAACTACAAGATCCTCCGCGGCCCGCTCGCCGTCGCCCAGGCCTCCGTCCTCCCGCTCGCCGGCCAGCCCGCCCTCGGCCTCACCGGCGCCATGCCCGGCGCTCAGGCCCTATTTAACGGTCGTCGCCTCGCCCTGCTCGCCAACATCGGCACCCTCACCCAGCCCCTCACCCGCGCGCAGTTCCTGGCCAACACCGACGCCGCCCCGCACAACCTCTTCTCCCACGCCGACCAGCAGCGCATCTGGCAGACCGAAACCCCCATCGGCGCCGCCGACACCGGATGGGCCGGCCGCACCGCCGACCTCCTCTCCGCCTCCTCCGCCGGCTCGCTTCCCATGGTCGTCACCACCGCCGGCTCTGAGATCTTTACCGCCGGCCGCTCCACCTTCGGCATGTCCGTCCCGCCCAACAGCGCAAGCGTCTCGGGCGGCATCTGCAACGAAGGCGTCAACTGCGCCATCCGCCTCAACGCCGCCCAGCAGCTCCTCACCTTCTCGACCGGCGCCACCCTCGTCCAGGCCGACCAGACCCTCACCGCGAACGCCTTCCGCTACGCCGCCCAGCTCTCCTCCGCCGTCAAGGACGCCCCCGCGCTCCAAACCGCCTTCCCCTCCGGCAACCCGCTCGCCGCCCAGCTCCAGCAGATCGCCCAGATCATCCAGGTCCGATCCACCCTGGGCGCCCGCCGCCAGATCTTCTTCGCCTCCCTCGGCAGCTTCGACACCCACAGCAATCAGGTCGCCACCCACACCTGGCTGCTCAGCCAGCTCGACGACGCCCTCTCCGCCTTTGACACCGCCACTACCGAGCTCGGCGTCAACGCGAACGTCACCTCCTTCACCATGTCCGACTTCGGCCGCGCCCTCACCCCCAACACCGCCTTCGGCAGCGACCACGCCTGGGGCAGCCACCACCTCGTCATGGGCGGAGCCGTCCGCGGCGGCAAACTATACGGCACCCTCCCCACCCTCGCCCTCGCCGGCCCCGACGACGCCGGCACCGACGGCCGCTGGATCCCGACCACCTCCACCACCCAGTACGCCGCCACCCTCGCCTCCTGGTTCGGCGTCCCCGCCGCCCAGCTCGCCACCGTCTTCCCCCTCCTGCCCAACTTCAAATCCGCCAATCTCGGCTTCGTATAGAAGCAGCTCTGAACAAGTTCTTTGC
Organism: uncultured Acidobacteriaceae bacterium; assembly: GCA_964244225.1. GTDB lineage: Bacteria > Acidobacteriota > Terriglobia > Terriglobales > Acidobacteriaceae > Edaphobacter. Next base: position 125 of record CAXTJC010000051.1, on the reverse strand, counting down.
CTTTCTTCCATTCCGACCCTGAGCGGAGTCGAAGGGGAGGAACCTGCTTTTGTTCGGACCGGCTACAGCTATTTTCCTGAAGGTGTACAGCAGGCCACTCCCGCCTGTGCCATTTTCTCTCAAGG
>CAXTJC010000050.1:0-10772 GCA_964244225.1 uncultured Acidobacteriaceae bacterium | reverse complement strand
TATATGCCGGAAGATCTCCTTGCGCAGATCGAACATGATCTTCTGCCCGGTCCACTGCATCAGGTACGTCTGCAGAAACTCAAGCGCGAACGTCAGCACCAGCGCGCCCAGATACAGCCCGCCAATTTCGGATATGCCTGTCGTTGCATCCGCGCTCAGATGCCCGGCCAGCCACGAGTGTTTCGCGGCGGCAGACTTATCCAGATAGGTATCGACCGCCACCTTCACTAGGTACGGCCCGATCACATCCGACCCGGCCTTTACCAGAATCGCCGCCGCGCTCAGCCCCGTCTGCAGCTTGTACGGCCGCAGATACGTCAGCAGCCGACGCATCAGCCGGCTGTCATACGCCTTGCCGACAACATCGTCATCACTCGCAGGCTTCTTGGCCGCGTCGGCGCCCTGAGCCTTCGCCGGCCCTTGCGCCGTCACCGAGTTCCGCGCCGTCGCCACGTCCGTTCCCGATCGTCCCTGTTCTTCCTTAGCCATGCGCTCTTCCGATACTAGATGCGCCCAAGCCCCCGCAGGCTCAAGGATGTAAAACCTCAAGGAATACTGGTGCTGAAACGATCCGCATGCCCGCCGCGCTCGATCTTTCGAGCACAGTTCACATCTGAGAGAAAGCAGGGCTTCTGCGCCCCACTTGCAAACCCTACCGCCGCGCCAACACCGGTGCGGCCGACGCCTCCCGCAGGAACGACCCCAGAATCGCTCCGGTCCCCGTGTCCTCGATAAACAGCACCAGCCGCATTGGCGCCGGATCCGTTCCCTCCGGCACCTGTAGTCGCACCCGCAGCGGCCCGCGTGCGAGATCGTCGACCGTTCCCACGCGCGTCATCACCCGCGCCACGCTGGCGTGCATCAGCACCTTACCACCGTTCTTCCCGTTCCGTACCTCCGTCCTGTCCTCCGGATCGACCAGCACGGCGAAGACCTCAGCCCGGTTCGCCTTCACCCTCGCCGCCGGCCCGCCGCTCTCACCCATCGTCGCCACCGCGGTCACCTGCCGGCCCTCGATCGTCGGTGCTGAGACCTCGATCGGCAGCTTCCTCACCGTCACCGCCCGTTCGATCGACCGCAGCGCCCGCCCGCGATCGCCGCCCACAAATCCATCCCGCCCATCCACCACCATCTCCGGCGTGTACGGCCCTTCACCGCCAAGCCGCTGGGCATACCTCTGCTGCCGCATCGTAAATAGCGGCGATGAGAAGCGATCGCGCCATCCCAGCCGGTCCCAATAGTCCACATGCTCGCTCAGCACAATGATCTCCGCGCCCGCCACAGGCTGGCTCTCAGCCAGCCGCCGCAGCAGAGCGTCCGCCGGCGGGCAGCTTGAACATCCCTCGGAGGTAAACAGCTCCACCAGCACTGGTACCCGCTTCTCCGGCGAAACTTGATCCGGCAGATCCTGCGCTCCGGCTACGCCAGCCAGCAGGCCCCATCCCATAATCGCCCACACCCTCAAACCTCGCAGCCTGGCAACCCGCATCGCATCGTCCTCACCCTGTAAGACGAAGTGCAGTCTCGTTTGCTGAGTGAAAAGTACGACCTGATTGGCCAGGCGCCATAACTCTGTCTCTCGACCGAAGAGCCCAGTCACATAACTCCGTTAATTCGACCAATGCCGCAAGCCCGGCGAGCGCCTTTGCTGGTTACACAGAAAGTCGCTTGGTCGATCGCATGACAGAGCAGAGACTCGACACGGCACACCCTACAATCAAGAGAGCACCCATGCCCGACTCCCTCGGCCTTTACATCTCCATCCCGTTCTGCCGCGCCAAGTGCACCTTCTGCAACTTCGCCTCGGACAGCTTCGCCCCCGGCCGCCTGCCTGCTTACCTCGACGCCCTCAGCCGCGAGATCGCCGGCGCTACAGCACGCGCAGCCGCCCTCGGCGCACCCCTCCCTGAGACTGTCGACACCGTCTATCTCGGCGGCGGCACCCCCAGCCTGCTCTCGGCCAATCAGGCCCGCGATCTCTTCCGCACCTTGCGCGATAACTTCGACATCGCTCCCACAGCAGAGATTACCGTCGAGTCCGCCCCCGGCCAACTCGCCCCCGCTACCCTCGATGCCTTCCTCGCCGCCGGCGTCAATCGCCTCAGCTTCGGCGTCCAGAGCTTCATCGACCGCGAGTCCGCCGCTATCGGCCGCCTGCACACCGCCGCCCAGTGTCTCGCCGAGATCGCCCGCGTCCACGCCGCCGGCATCCCATCCGTCTCTCTCGATCTCATCGCCGGCCTCCCCCACCAGACCGAAGCCTCCTGGCGCGAGTCGCTCGCCCAGGCCATCGCCACTGCCGTCGCGCATGTCAGCATCTACCTGCTCGAGATCGACGAAGACTCCCGCCTCGGCCGTGAGCTGCTCGCCTCGGGCGACCGCTACAGCGCCGCCCAGGTGCCGTCCGACGATCAGGCCGCCGACCTCTATCAGCTCGCCTGTGACACCCTCACCGCAGCCGGCATCGTGCAGTACGAGATCTCCAACTTCGCCCGTCCCGGCCACGCCTCCCGCCACAACCTCAAGTACTGGCATCGCGCCCCCTACCTCGGCTTCGGCCTAGACGCCCACTCCATGCTGCTCGCAGCAGATGGCTCCACTCTTCGCTTCGCCAACCCTGACGACCTCGACCATTACGCCCTTGAGATCGTGCATCGGAGGCAGGGAATCGCCTCACCAGAGTCCACGCCCCAACCAGACGTCCTCAGCATCCTCGACAATGGCGCTCACCCCTTCGAGGTCGATCGCCTCACCGATCAGGCCGTCCTCGAAGAGACCCTCTTCCTCAGCCTTCGGCTCAACGCCGGTCTCGACCTCAACAACCTCGCGCTACACACCGCCTCCACCTTGGCCACGCTGCATAGCATCTTCGAGCAGGCAATCACCGAGGGCCTGCTGACCCAGACGGGCAGCCGTATCCGCCTCACCTCGCGCGGCCGACTGCTCTCCAACGAACTCTTCAGCCGGCTGCTGTTCGCCGCCTGACCTACCAGCCACGCCTCAGGACCGCGCCATCAGCCTCGGGAGCATAAGTTTCAGGAGCATGAGTATACGTAGAGGCCGTCATCTCGACCGGAGCGCAGCGGAGTGGAGAGACCCCTGTATTTTGTCCCAAGCTGCGACAACCATTTCGGACCACCAGCGATAGAAGGAGCCCCATCCCCATGCCGATCGACCTTCGCAGCGACACCGTCACCCAGCCCACTCCCGCTATGCGTCAGGCCATGGCCGCGGCTGAGGTTGGCGACGACGTCTACGCCGAAGACCCCACCCTCAACCGACTCGAGCGCTCTGCCGCCGCGATCTTCGAGCGGGAGGCCGCGATCTTCGTACCCACCGGCACTATGGGCAACCAGATCGCCATCAAGCTCCACACCCAACCCGGGCAGGAGGTCCTCTGCGAGTCGCGCGCCCACATCCTCGACTGGGAGATGGGCATGGCCGCCAGCTTCTCCGGCTGCACCCTCCGCCCCGTCGCCGCTCCGCGCGGCATCCTCACCTGGCAGCACCTTGAGCCCGCCATAGCGCCGAAGATCTACTACCGCGCGCCCACCGGCCTCATCTGCCTTGAGAACACGCACAACATGGCCGGCGGCACCGTCTACCCGCTCGACACGCTCAAAGAGATCTGGGCCGGAGCCGCCGCCGCCGGCCTGCCCGTGCACCTCGATGGCGCCCGCGTCTTCAACGCCGCAGCCGCCCTCAACCTGCCCGTCGCCGCCATCACCCGCGGCTTCACTACCGTCAATTTCTGCCTGTCCAAGGGTCTTGGCGCACCCGTCGGCTCCATACTGGTCGGCTCGCGCAAGCACATCGAGCGCGCCCGCTCCGTCCTCAAGGCGCTCGGCGGCGGCATGCGCCAGGCCGGCATCCTCGCCGCCGCCGGCCTCATCGCGCTCGAGCAGATGCCTGCCCGTCTGCACGAGGATCACGCCAACGCCCGCCTGCTCGCCGAGGCTGTCGCCACCATCCCCGGCGTCGAGATCGACCTCGATGCGGTCCAGAGCAACATCGTCATCTTCTCCCTGCGCGACCGCGGCGACGCCCCGGCCGCCGTCGCCGCGCTTTGCGCGGAAGGCGTGCTCGCCAGCGCCATCGGTCCGCACGCGATTCGTTTCGTCACCCACTTCGACGTCTCGCGAGAGCAGTGTCAGAGAGCAGCGGAGCTCACACGATCTCTCCTCGCGCAGGTGCCGGCGTAGGCTCCCGGTCCTTCCGGCTGCGGAACCTCCGCGAATTTGCAAGAAAAACATGCTTAACCACCACCAATAAGCCCCATAACTCGACAAATTAGGGCTGTTTTCGTGCACGAAAACGGCCCTAACGGTATTCACGGGAGATTCGCAATCGACTGCGGCCGTTGCGCTAAGCTGAGAAAGCATATGCCAGACGCGCCATACCTCCTGAGGAAATCAGCCCGTTGAGCCAGACCATCTTTGTCCTCGAAGACGAGGCCGACATCCTTCGCCTCGTGCAATATCACCTTGAAAGCGCAGGATTTACCGTCAAACCGTATCCCACTCAGGGAAGCATCGTAGCGGATGCCGAGCGTCAGCCGCCCGCGCTCTTTCTGCTCGACATCATGGTCCCCGGCGGCGACGGCCTCGACCTCTGCCGGCGCCTCCGCCAGAACCCCGCTCTCTCGGTCGTTCCCATCATCTTTCTCACCGCCCGCGCCGCCGAGAACGACCGCGTTCTCGGCCTCGAGCTCGGGGCCGACGACTACATCACTAAACCATTTGGAACGAGAGAGTTAACGGCCCGGGTGAAAGCAGTTCTTCGCCGCTTTGAGCGCCCCAGCTCCCCATCCATAGTCAAATTTGAGACGGTTGAGATTGATGCCAGCGCCATGCAGCTGCGCGTTGACGGAGAGCTTGTCACGACAACCGCCACCGAGTTCCGCCTGCTTGATTATCTTGCGCGGCATCCCGGCCGGGTCTTCAGCCGCGACCACCTGCTCGACGCCGTATGGGGTGACGCGCGTTTTGTGACGCCGCGCTCAGTCGATGTATACGTCCGTCGCATTCGCGAGAAGATTGAGGCCGATCCCGAGATCCCGCGCTATCTTAAAACGATGCGGGGAGCGGGATATCGGTTTGAAATCCCCAAGACCGTCCAGGCGTAATGAGCGGCAAAAGGCGATCTTCCGTTTCGCGTCCCGCAGAGGACTGTTTCTACAATGACTCGCAGCCTCTTCTTCAACTTCTTCGCCCGGCTCACGATCGCCATGGCGTTGGTTCTGCTAATCAATTTCTGGTTGCGACCTGCTCATTGGTGGCTTGTCGTGCTCTTCGTGCTGGGCTTCGCATCGTTGAACGCCTGGATGCTGGCGCGCGCGGTTCGCGCCAGCATCCTGCCGCTTCAGTATTCGGCTGCGACCCTAGCGCAGAGGCGATCGCCCACCGATGACACGCACGGCTTTCTGGTCGCGCAGATGGTCGACCGGGTGACCGACCAACGCTACAGCGACTTCGACTCGCTGGCCCGGAGTCTGGCACGCGCTATGCGGGAGATTCAGCAGGCGCTAGCCACCGCCGCCGCCAGCCGTGATGAGCTCGCGGCGATGATGGACAGCTTGCAGGATGCGGTCGTTGCCGTGGATGCCGCGGGACGCATTCAATGGACGAGCGAACGCATGCGTCGTCTGCTTTCGACCTCGGCCGGCAGTATCAGGACCGGCCATTCTCTGGTCCAGACCATCCGGGATCCGGAGGTTCTTGAGTGCGTCAGAACCGCGCTCGAGCAGCGCACCTTCAACCAGCGGCGAACCACGCTCTTCATACCTGGCCGCATCGTCGAGGTGAATGCGTCGCCTATGCCCTCGGGCGGAGCGGTCGTTCTGCTGCATGACGCGACACGCATGGAACAGGTGGAGCGGACGCAGCGCGATTTTGTAGCCAATGTCTCTCACGAGCTGCGAACGCCGCTGACGTCGATCTCGGGCTACGTGGAGACGCTGCTTGAGTTTGAGACGTCGCTGAGCTCTCAGGCAAGGAGCTTCCTCGAAACGATTCTGAAGAATGCAACGCGGATGAATCGCCTCACAGAGGATCTGCTGACGATGGCTCGCGTTGAGAGCGCCGGGCAGGAGCTTCATCCGATACCGACACGGGCGGATCTGCTGGTTCTTGAGGCGATTCAGAGCGTAAGCGGGATGGTCCAGGATGCGCAGGCGGAGATCGACGCGGCTGACCTACTGGCGGACTCTGTACTCGCCGATCATGACGCCGTCATTCAGGTACTGATGAATCTGATCGAGAATGCAATTAAGTATGGCCGCGAGAGGGCATCAGGACGCTCCCGTGTCATTGTGAGTACCAGGCTTGTCTCGGAGCCGATTGCCGCGGTTGAATTCGGCGTGCGGGATTTTGGCTCTGGGATTGCTTCAGAGCACCTGCCGCGACTGTTTGAACGCTTCTACCGGGTCGATAAGGCGCGGTCGCTCGAGACTGGAGGAACGGGGCTGGGTCTTGCAATCGCCCGCTATATGGTTCAGGCGCAAGGGGGAGAGATACGAGCCGAGAGTGAGTTGAACAACGGAAGCCATTTTCTCTTTACGCTGCCAATCGCGCGACCGGCATGAGAGTGGAGGCGCACTCCAAGCCGCCCTTGTTAGGCTATTCTCGCCGGTGTAACGTCTCCGTAACATAGCCATCCCACACTGAAGCTGAAGCTTCCAAATTTCGTCATCGATCTCTCAGGAGCAAACGAGTGAGACTGTCCTACCTTGTGGCCGGTATTATTGGCCTCTCTTCCATCGCCGCATCGGCGCAGAACATCAACGGTGCCGGTGCTACGTTTCCGTACCCTATCTACTCCCGCTGGTTTAGCGAGTTCGCCAAGGTTGATTCGAACGTTCACATCAACTATCAGTCCATTGGATCGGGTGGCGGTATTCGTCAGGTCTCTGAGGGAACGGTCGACTTTGGAGCTACGGATGGACCGATGAGCGATGACCAGATCAAGAGCGCGAAGATCAAGACGATACATATCCCGACGGTCCTGGGTGCGGTCGTTCCTGTCTATAACCTGCCGGGGCTCAATAAGGAGCTGAACTTCTCGCCTGATGTCATCGCAGACATCTATCTCGGGAAGATCAGCAAGTGGAATGATCCGCGACTGGCCAAGGATAATCCGGGGGTCAACCTGCCTGGTGACGCCATCCTTCCTGTATATCGGTCGGACGGTTCGGGTACGACCTACATCTTCACGGACTACCTTTCTAAGGTCAGCCCGGAGTGGTCGCAGAAGGTGGGAAAGAACACCTCTGTTAAGTGGCCCACCGGTATCGGACAGAAGGGAAATGAGGGTGTCGCGGGTATGGTTCGGCAGTCGCCACATTCCTTCGGCTATGTGGAGCTAATCTACGCGGCGCAGAATAAGATGCCGTTTGGAGCCGTGCGAAACGCCTCCGGCAAGTTCGTGAAGGCCTCCACCGATGGTGTGACGGAGGCTGCGGCGGCTGCGGCGAAGAGCATGCCGGCGGACTATCGCGTTTCGATCACGAATGCGCAGGGTTCGGCTTCCTATCCGATTGCCTCTTTCACCTGGCTGCTGATCCCGGTGCAGGCGACAGATCCGGCAAAGGCGAAGGCGATGCAGGCATTCCTGACCTGGATGCTCGATCATGGCGAGGCCGAAGCGGCTACTATGACGTATGCCCCACTGCCGAAGGCCGTGCAGGATTCGGTTCGGAAGTCGATTCGAAGCATCCACTAGTGCTGGCGTTGAAAGCAGACCCCTTGCGGCAGCATACGGGGTCTGCTTTGCGCGACACACGTCTAGCATGACGGGCGTTCTATACAGGTAGCTTAGCCTCTCTGAAGGCACACGCGTCTCACTCGTATGACCAGCGAACCCACACCGCAGACTCTGATTACGGCGCCTCTGGTGCAGCAGCCGCCTCAGAGCTCTACCGTTCCGCCGCGCGAAAATGAACCCTCTGCGGTACGGCTCTTTCTAAACTCACGCGGCAGCAGCAGCACAGCCGACCGGGGGTTTGCCGGCCTGATGCTGCTCTGTGCCTGCTCGATCTTCGTCATCGTAGGATTCATCTTTGTCATTTTGATTCTGCGATCGAAGTTGTCCCTGACACAGTTTGGCTGGCGTTTCTTTATGCGTACAGCGTGGGATCCGGTCAGCGGAGACTTTGGCGCGTTTCCCTTCATCTATGGAACGCTTGCGAGCTCCTTTCTGGCGCTTCTGATTGCGGTTCCGCTGGCGCTTGGCGTGGCAATCTTTATCACGGAGCTCTGCCCGCGCCGGTTGCGCGCGCCGATCTCATTTTTGACGGAGCTTCTGGCGGCGATTCCGTCGGTTGTGTACGGCTTGTGGGCGGTCTTCGTGCTGGTCCCGATTATGCGCGATCAGTTGGGGCCTTTCCTCGTAAAGTTCTTCGGCTGGACGCACCTCTTTGAAGGTGCAAACTTCGGCGTTGGTCTTCTGACCGCGAGCATCATTCTGGCGATTATGATTCTGCCGATCATCTCGTCGCTCACGCGCGACATCATGCAGGCGGTTCCCAACTCGCAGCGAGAGGCCGTGCTTGCTCTTGGCGCAACGCGTTGGGAGATGATCCGCATCGGTGTATTGCGCAACTCGCGTATCGGTATCGTTGGCGCGGTTATGCTTGGGCTTGGCCGCGCGCTGGGCGAGACGATGGCGGTCACGATGGTGATCGGCAATCACCCTGAGATCTCGCATTCGCTCTTCGCGCCTGGGTATACGCTCGCGTCCGTGATTGCGAATGAGTTTTCCGAGGCGACCGGCGATCTGTATCTTTCAGCGCTCATCGAGATCGGTCTCGCGCTCTTTCTGGTGACGATTGTGGTGAATGCGATTGCGCGCCTAATGGTGTGGGCGGTGACACGCGGCGCGCCGGCGAGGGTCTCCTGATGAGCTCACCCTCTCTGACGAGACCTGCCTCGGCGCTTTCGCCGCGCCCTCCGTTGCGGCATTCCCGGTCGAACGGGATGCGCCGCTCCGTAATGGACACCTTTGTAGTTGGCTTGGCGACATTGGCGACAGTTTTAGTCATCGCTCCCCTGGTGGCGATCCTTGGCTATCTTTTGTATAAGGGCGCAAGCTCTCTCAATCTAGCCTTCTTTACGCAACCTCCCGCACCGGTCGGCGAGCCCGGCGGCGGCATGGCGAACTCAATCGTCGGCTCCGGCATCGTGTTGCTGCTGGCAAGCCTAATGGGGATCCCGGTCGGGATCGCGGCGGGTGTTTACCTGGCGGAGTTTGGTCGGGGAAGGGCGCTCGCGTCTGCTGTACGGTTTACAGCGGATGTGCTTAATGGTGTGCCGTCGATTGTCATGGGTATCTCCGTGTACGCACTGGTCGTGCTCAGACAGAAGCACTTTTCAGCCCTTGCCGGCGGGATCGCGCTGGCGATCATGATGATTCCAACAATTACGCGGACCACAGAGGAGATGCTGCTGATTGTGCCGAACGCTGTGCGCGAGGCGGCGCTGGGCCTGGGTGTCCCGAAGTGGCGCACGGCTCTCTCGATTAGCCTGCGGACGGCGTCGCCGGGCATTATCACGGGATGCATGCTGGCGTTTGCGCGCGTTGCGGGCGAAACGGCGCCGCTGCTGTTTACAGCCTTCGGAAATCAGTTCTGGAACTTTAATCTGAATGAGCCCATTGCCGCGTTGCCGCTGCAGATCTTTGTGTATGCGATCTCGCCCTATGATGAGTGGCATCGCCTGGCATGGGCGGGGGCTCTGGTGCTGATCGTTTTGATTATGGTGTCGGTGACGCTCGTTCGCATCTTCGCGGGGCGCGGTGTTATGAAAGGAAGCAGCTAGTGGGCGTCGATATTCTCGTCGAGAACCTGAACGCGTGGTACGGGACGACGCATACCTTGCAGGACATCAACCTGCGGATCCCGGCGAATCACGCGACGGCGCTGATCGGACCTTCGGGTTGCGGCAAGAGTACGTTTGTTCGCTGCCTAAACCGGATGCACGAGACGAATCCGGATGCGCGGGCGACCGGCACGGTGCGTATGGGCGAGATTGACGTGTATAAAGACGCGTCGCCAGTAGAGATTCGCCGTCGCGTCGGCATGGTATTTCAGCGGCCTAATCCGTTTCCAACTATGTCGATCTACGACAACGTGATCAGTGGCCTTAAGCTGAACGGCTTTCGCAACCGCCGAATTCTGGATGAGACGGTTGAGCGGTCGTTGAAGCAGGCGGCGCTGTGGGAAGAGGTGAAGGACGATCTCAAGAAGAAGTCCGGCGCATCGCTCTCGGGCGGCCAGCAGCAGCGACTGTGCATCGCGCGCGCTGTCGCGGTCGACCCGGAGGTGCTGCTGATGGACGAGCCGGCAAGCGCGCTTGACCCTGTCTCGACCTCGAAGATCGAGGATCTGATCTTTCATCTCAAGGCGCAGTACACGATTGTGATTGTCACGCACAACATGCAACAGGCGGCGCGCGTTGCTGAGAATACCGGGTTCTTTCTCTCCGGCAAGATGGTCGAGTTCGACTCAACGCACAAGATTTTTACGAATCCCCGAGACAAGCGAACCGAGGATTACATCACGGGGAGGTTTGGCTGATGGCTCTGCGAATCAACTTTCACCAGCGTTTGGATGACCTGAAAGAGCGGCTGCTCGTGATGGCCGGGATGGCGGAACAGGCGATCCAGCGATCAATCGAGGCCTACACCACGCGCGATCTTTCGATCTGCGAACTGGTCTTTCGTTCGGAGCCGGCAATCAATAAACTCGAGCGCGAGATCGACCAGATGGCGCTTGATCT
>CAXTJC010000049.1:0-10886 GCA_964244225.1 uncultured Acidobacteriaceae bacterium | reverse complement strand
AATGCACAATGTTCTCGGGCCCGTTCTCCTTCTTGGAGCGCCGGGTGTGGGCAAAGGGACGCAGGCTCAGCGGCTTGGTTCGCGATACCACGTTCCGCAGATATCGACTGGCGACCTGCTTCGGAACCACGTGCAGCTGAGAACTGATCTTGGTGTGGCCGCAAAGCAGCTTATGGATGCTGGCAAGCTGGTTCCGGATGACATCGTGAATGGTATGGTTGCGGAGCGCTTGCTGCATCCTGATACACGGAATGGATATATTCTGGATGGTTTTCCACGGACTGAGACTCAATCAGTATGGTTAGATGGCGAGTTGCAGCTATCTGGTTCTCATCAACCGCTGCTTGCCGTCCAGATACAAGTCCCTCAAGCTGAACTGCTTCGCCGTATTACCGGCCGGAGAATCTGCCAGAGATGTCAGCATATTTACAACGTCTACTCCCATCCGCCTAGAGTCGATGAAACGTGTGATGTCGATGGATCGCCGCTACAACATCGATCGGACGACACGGAAGCCGCCTTCCATAAACGTATGATTGAATATCAGGTCAAGACCTCTTCGGTTATCGAACACTATCGGCGTCAGCAGCGTTTTCGCGAGATCGATGGTAGTGGAAGCATGGACGAGGTTGAAGACTACATTCTGAGCGCACTTCGCTTGCTCCGAAGCGAGGGATAGCAGACGAGCTGACATGGCTATTCAGATAAAAACAGCAAGTGAGATCGAAAAGATGCGGGTCTCCGGACGCCTTCTGCGCCAGGTGCATGACGTAGTAGCAGGTCTTGTACGGCCCGGGGCGTCGACTATGGATCTGGAAGAAGGGGCTCTTTCTAAAATTGCAGAACTGAAGGTGCTTTCAGCTTTCAAGGGTTATAACGGATACCCTGCGGTGCTGTGCACCTCTATCAATGAAGAGGTTGTCCATGGGATCCCAAGCCGGAGCCGGATACTACGAGAAGGGGACATCGTTTCTGTCGATTGCGGAGTTATCTTCGAAGGGTATTACTCCGATGCGGCAGAGACATATGCGGTGGGAGCTGTGAGTGCCGATGCGGAGAGGCTCCTACGCACGACCAAGGCATCACTTGCAGCGGCGATAGTGGCGGCGAGAGTTGGCGGCCGCTTGGGCGACATCTCTTCCGCCGTGCAGACTGTCTGCGAGATAGAAGGATTTGGTGTTGTACGCGACTTTGTTGGTCATGGGATCGGTCGGATGATGCATGAAGACCCACAGGTGCCGAATTTTGGCGCTGCTGGAAAAGGACCTCGCTTGAAAGCCGGTATGGTCTTGGCGATCGAGCCGATGATCAATGCGGGCACGGCGGAGGTCAAGGTGCTCAAGGACGGGTGGACCGCTGTGACGCTGGACAAGGGCTACTCCGCCCACTTTGAACATACGGTTGCACTAACGAAAGAGGGCCCGGAGATTTTGACCCTTTAGGGGTGGTTGGACGTCTTTCCTGTAGGCAGGGGATCCAGGCAATTTAGTACCTACTTGAGTATGCGGATCTCTCTGAATGCGGCTCAATCCTTCTCAATAGCAAAACCTAAGTCTGCGAGTGCAAAGTCGGCCATCTCTGATCTCGAGAACATGACGCCGGCGCAGATGGCCGGTTGCAGCTTCAGTGTTGAGAGATGCTTTATTTCTCCTTCGAGCTTAGGGTGACACATCAGGTACTTACGATATTGCCGGTGGGAGCGGGTCCCGACTCGCTCGTTCTGGATGCTTGTCTCAAGCGCGTCTAAACCGCAGGCAGAGCGGGTTTACAGCCGTACTGGACGAAGATGATTCGGTTCTTTACACGTGATTGAGACTGTCAGGATGCATTATGGGGCGCGCACACTCGGCGTTGATCCTGAAACACACCGTGCTACATCGGCTATGCGAGTTTTCTGATTGCTCCCGGTGTAGCCGCACTTGAATCTAGGACCCGCAGAGCTGGGCACCATAGGCACGATCGGTATTGCGAACAGCCGCTTGGAGGAGGGTAGGATCGTCCGAATTGCCCCAAGAGCAGCAAGTCACAGACAAGTAGCCGAGTTTGATACTGCTTGTACAATTCGACACAGTCCAACGTTTTGATACCTCATACTCTAAGGAAGTGACTAGCACATACATCCCTGTGGACAAGGGCCTCGCGACAACTCTTCTTCTCTCACTATCGTTTTATTTAAAGGTCATGCTGAATCTCTTCTGACGTAGATCGCGCAGTGTTTATCGTCTCCTAAAGGGAATCTAAATGATCGAAGTATTACCTGTTCCAAGTGCTAACCAGAAACCCGTCTATTCACAGATCAAGTCGAAATTAAGCATTACCAGAAAATTAAAGATCAACGTGAGCGCTGCAATTCTATGCGCTCTCATAGTGAGACTTCTTGTAGCGTTTGCTCGATATAGATATATTGCTGCTCCCACATTTGAGCACGGAGACTTTGGCGCTGAGATGGGCTGGGTTGCACGAAGTCTAGCTCAGCATCAAGGCTTTTCGTCGCCTTTCTTTCCCCGTTCCGGACCCACTGCGCTCTTGCCGCCAGTATTCCCTTTTGTTCTATCGATTATCTTTCGTCTCACTGGGATTTATACACCGGCTTCGGCCTTGCTCATCCTCTCTGTCCAGATCGCTTGTTCAGCCTTTACGTGCATTCCTCTGTTCTTTATTAGTAGGCAACTCCACAGTGAGAGAGCGGCCAATCTGGCAGTCTGGTTATGGGCTTTTTACCCGATCTCCATCTACTATTGCGCCGGAGAGGTATGGGATTACGCTCTAACCTCCTTATTCTTCGCGTCTTCGATTGCTATTCTCTTGAGCCTTAAGACGTATACAGCTACCCGCACCTGGTTCGCTGCAGGCCTGCTGATTGGCGCAGCGGGTCTTACCAACCCATCGGTTCTCCCCGGAGCGCTGTTTCTCGCATTTATTACGGTAAAACTATGTAGGTTCAATTGGAAACAGCAGCTCGTCAAACGCTCCATTCTTCTGATAGCTACAGCTTCTCTGCTCCTTCCGTGGTCTGTTCGCAACGCCCATGTCATGGGGGCTTGGATTCCCGTACGCGATGGTTTTTGGCTGGAGGCATGGGCAGGGAATCACGGAGACGATTCAGTGACAAATCCACCTTCAGCACATCCTGCCAGCAACCCTGCGGAGATGACACTCTATTTGGAAAAGGGGGAACTAGACTATGTTCTCTCCAAGAGACTTCTTGCGACTGACTGGGTAGTCCATCATCCAGAGGCGTTTGCCCACCTATGCGGGCGCAGAATTCTCCGGTTCTGGACTGGATTCTGGAGCCTGGACCCCTCCTATATAAGAAAAGAACCGTTTGATATCCCGAGTACCATGCTTTGCAGTACTATTACGGCGCTAATGCTGGTTGGTCTAAAACGACTGCACAACGAGCGCGTGGAGTATTTCAGCAAGATCGTAGTCGTACTCGCACTCTTTCCCTTGCCCTACTATGTCACCCACGCGTCCATGGACTATCGTCAGCCAATCGAGCCGATTGTGGTCGTCCTGGTAAGCATTGGTCTGCTTAGGCAAAGTCAGTCTTTCTCCAAGCTTGATCTAAATCAGGATGCCGAACAGCACCAACTCATCGGCTAGATGCAGAGCCACCTGAACTCCCTTCAGGTGGTCCTCTCGCATCACAGATCGATCGGTTGCAGCAGATAAACTCATTTGAGCCTTGCAACTGATTGAGCCGCAGGAATCGCAATCAGCCTCATTCACGTCTAATACTCGTGAGGTTAATCCGATGCTGTTTGACTCGCCTGTAAAAGTATTGTCTGTCGCTGCCGGCCTTTTGTTGCTTCCTGCTGCGGTCCTTGCTCAGAGCACCAATTACACTGCCCTTGTCGTCGACTCCAAGCAATCAGCCATGGTGACGCCGGCAAATGTGACACTTGACCTTGAAGGTCACACGACACCACTGCAGAAGATCGAGCCGCTCGCCCCTGACGATACCCAGGTGGCGCTTCTCATTGATGATGGTCTGCGCACCTCAATCGGAAGGCAGTTTACCGATATTCAGGGATTTCTTACGAGTTTGAAGCCCGGCGTTGAGGTCATGCTCGGTTACATGCAGAACGGACGCGTTCTCACCGTGCAACCCTTCACAACCAATCACGCAGATGCAGCGCAGAAGCTGCGTTTGCCGTTTGGCAGCCCTGGTCTAAGCGCGAGTCCCTACATCTGTCTGTCGGACTTCTCGAAGAGCTGGCCGCGAGAGTCTACGGAGTATGGCCGTCCAGCTGCAAAACCAACGCGCAAGACGCGCATTGTGTTGATGATCACGAACGGTGTGGATCCTTACAACGGCAGTGTTTCGCCCCTAAACCAGAACAGCCCGTATGTCGACAACGCCACAACCGATGCCCAGCGCGCAGGCATCAGTGTCTATTCGATCTACTATGCGGACGCGGGCATTCGCGGTGGCGCCGCTTCCTTCAGCGGCCAGAGTTACCTCAGTCAGATCGCTGAGGGAACTGGTGGTCTTGCACTGAACCAACTGCGTGGTCCACTCCCCTCTATAACTCCGTTCTTTAATCAGTTTCTCGGCTCTCTGGACCACACCTACATGGCAGAGTTTGTCGCTCCGGAGAAGAAGGATATGGCGTCCATGCGTTTCAAGACTAAAGAGCACGGCGTTAAGCTACGGGCAGCAACGCAGATCAAGCTAAGTGGCGGCGAGCCGACTCAGTAGGTTTTGTCTGCCGTAGCAAGAAAAGACCCCGGAGAGATCCGGGGTCTTTCGTTGCGTTCAGCAGAACCTGCCAAGGCAGTCCTAGTACATGCCGTCCATGCCGCCGCCACCGCCATGCTGGTGGCCGCCCGCTTCCTTCTTCTCCGGAATCTCGGAGATCATGGCTTCAGTGGTGAGCATGAGGCCAGCGATCGAGGCTGCGTTCTGCAGCGCCGTACGCGTGACCTTGGTCGGATCGATGACACCGGCCGCAACCAGATCCTCGTAGGCGCCCGTTCCGGCGTTGTAGCCGTAGTTGGTCTCCTTCGACTCATGGATCTTGCCAATGACAACGGCACCTTCTTCGCCGGCGTTTGAGACGATCATACGAAGCGGCTCTTCGATAGCGCGACGGATGATATTGGCGCCGATCTTCTCGTCGCCTTCAAGCGTCTTTACGAGCGCGTCCACTGCAGCAGCGCAGCGAACCAGGGCCACACCGCCGCCCGGGACGATGCCTTCCTCGACGGCCGCGCGGGTTGCGTGCATCGCATCCTCGACACGGGCCTTCTTTTCCTTCATCTCGGTCTCGGTTGCGGCGCCGACCTTGATCACCGCAACACCGCCAACCAGCTTGGCCAGGCGCTCCTGCAGCTTCTCGCGATCGTAGTCCGAGGTGGTCTTGTCGACCTGCGCGCGAATTTCCTTCACGCGGCCCTCGATCTTGCCATCCTCTCCGCCGCCGTCGACGATGGTGGTGTTGTCCTTGTCGATGGTGACGCGCTTGGCGGTGCCGAGATCCTCGATCTTGACGCCCTCAAGCTTGATGCCGAGGTCTTCCGTGATGGCCTTGCCGCCGGTGAGGGTTGCAATGTCTTCGAGCATCGCCTTGCGACGATCGCCGAAGCCGGGGGCCTTGACGGCCGCGACGTTGAGCGTGCCGCGCAGCTTGTTGACGACCAGGGTCGCGAGCGCCTCGCCCTCGACGTCCTCGGCGATGATCACGAGCGGCTTCGCCGTGCGGGCGATCTGCTCGAGCAGGGGAAGCAGGTCCTTCATTGAGGATATCTTCTTCTCGTAGATCAGGATGTAGGGGTTCTCAAGCGCCGCTTCCATGCGCTCGGCATCGGTGACGAAGTAGGGCGAGAGATAGCCGCGATCAAACTGCATGCCCTCAACGACTTCGCGCTGGGTCTCCATGGTGCGCGACTCTTCGACCGTGATGACGCCGTCTTTGCCAACCTTGTTCATGGCGGCGGCAATGATGGTGCCGATCTGCTCGTCCGAGTTGGCGGAGATGGTGCCAACCTGCGCGATCATGTCGCCGGAAACCGGCTTCGACAGCTTCGAGAGCTCGCCGCCCTGCACCATGCCATGCTCATCGCGCTTGCCGATGATGGCCTCAACCGCCTTATCGATGCCACGCTTCAAAGCCATCGGGTTCGCCCCGGCGGCAACTGTCTTTACACCCTCGCGATAGATCGCCTGGGCCAGAACCGTCGCGGTCGTGGTGCCGTCGCCGGCTACGTCCGAGGTCTTCGACGCCACCTCGCGGACCATCTGCGCACCCATGTTCTCAAGCGCATCCTTGAGCTCGATCTCCTTGGCGACAGTCACGCCGTCCTTGGTGATCGTCGGTGAACCAAACTTCTTTTCAATAACAACGTTGCGGCCCTTGGGGCCGAGTGTGACCTTGACCGCGTCGGCAAGAATGTTTACGCCGCGCAGGATCGCCTGCCGCGAATCTTCTCCATGCAGAATTTGCTTTGCCATTTGTTGCTCCTATGTGTTCATCGGCTTACGCCGATCCAATCTGTTCCAGCACCGAAGTGCCGCTGTATTTCAATTCTTTGCGGCGAAGCCGCACCTGCGGTACGCAGTACCCGCGTCTGCTGCATGCAATGCTTACTTTTTGAGGATGCCGAGGACTTCTTCTTCGCGCATGATCAGGAACTCATCGCCGTCCAGCTTGATCTCTGTACCGGAGTACTTGCCAAACAGGATGCTGTCGCCGGCCTTAACATCAAGCGGGAAGACCTTGCCTTCATCGTTGGACTTGCCCTTACCGACGGAGATCACTTCGCCCTGCTGCGGCTTTTCCTTGGCTGAGTCCGGGATGATGATGCCACCACGCTGTGTCTCGCCTTCTTCAACACGGCGGACGAGGATACGATCGTGCAGGGGAGTAAATGAGGTTGTTGCCATAGATCCATCTCCTTCACAAGAGTTCAGGCGAAGCACGCGCAGGGCGGCTTCGCGGTTTTGAGTTTGGCTCTGTCGAGAATCTGGAAACAGATACCTTTGTATGAGCTTGGCCTAACCGCCACTTCTTTCTATCGGGCGGGAAAACGCGAGTGGTTAGCACTCTCGCATCACGACTGCTAACATAGGCCACCATCTCGGATCCTGTCAATGTACCGCTATGAAATCTGAGTGAATTACGCGCAGAGATTGGTTTTACGGCGTCTGCTGCGTTCAATGATCCGAACGCGAAGACGAGGCCTCAGTCAGCTCGAGCCCGCCCGCGTCCTTCACGAGTAAAATACCAAGCATGCGTCCTCGCATCCTCTCTCCGCGTTTCGCCATGGCCGGCCTCCTGCTTTCCTCGTGCCTGCATCTCGCAGCGCAGGATGACACCTCACGTCGACATCTCCGCAAGTACAAAGCGCCTCCACCAACCTCGCACATTGAGGTTTATGTCACAAAGAAGGCTACCGGTAAGCCGGTATCGAACGCGGCTGTGATCTTCCGGGCGCTGCGCGACGGTAGGGACGACGGCAACCTCGAGGTCAAGACCGACCCCGACGGCAAGGCCACGATCGACGTTATCGCCTCCGGCAGCCAAGTACAGGTGCAGGTGATCGCGAACGGACTCGCGACCTACGCCGACTCCTACCAGGTCGATGAACCCAGCCGCGAGATTCATATCGCGCTGGTCAAGCCGCAGGAGCAGGTCTCCGCCTACGAGGACAACAGCGGCAAGGAGTCCGGCCGGAAGGCGGGCGTTCAGGAGCCAAAACCCGCCGCGAAGCCTGCTCCTTCCACAGCGCCCGCTCTGAAGCCGGTGCCAAAGCCGTCTCCTTCAGACACTCCAGCGCCTTCGCCCGATACAACCCCGAAATCGTGACCTCCCGAGAGAGACCTCTACGCGGTAAATGTGCACTGGTTACAGGGGCTGCGAAGCGAATCGGGCGCGAGATCGCGTTCACCCTGGCCGATCTTGGCGCTGATGTCTGCATTACCTTTCGCGAATCGGGGCATCACGCCCAGACCACGGTTCAAGACCTGCTGGCAAAGCAAGTTCGCGCCAAAGCCGTGCAATGCGACCTGACACTCCCCGCCTCTATCGAAGCCGGGATGAAGCAAGCATTAGACTTCCTCGGCGGGCTCGATCTTCTCGTCAACAATGCAGGTGTCTTCGCCTCTGCGGCCATGGAAGAGATCTCGCTTTCGCAGTGGGACGAGATGTTCGCGGTGAACACGCGGGCGCCTTTTCTTGTAGCACAAGCGGCGCTTCCTGCTCTGCGAGCGGCGTCGGGACGCATCATCAACATCGGTTCGCTTGGCGGCGTGCATCCCTGGGCGACCCACGCTCATTACTGCACCTCAAAAGCCGCGCTGCACATGCTGTCCGAGACCATGGCCAAGGCATGGGCGCCCGAAGTCAGCGTAAATTGTGTCGCACCAGGAATGATCGTTCAGGGCGAAGTAGGGGCGGTCTACGAGCAGTTCGCGGAAAAAACGCCCATGCGGCGCAACGGAAGAACCTCGGATGTTGCCGACGCAGTAGCGTTCTTTGCGACGTCTTCAAACTTCATAACCGGCCAACTGCTCATTGTGGACGGCGGGTTGGGACTTTAGTCAGCGCCCGACCAGGCGTCTCCACCAGCTTCCAGCCGCTTCTTCCGTACCTTCCGAGCCCTGAAGCTGTACATCTTCTGGAAACGGTTTGCCTTCAAAGGCCAACATAGGATTGGACTTGCAGAGAGCATCGGCATAGCCGCCGCCATACCGCTTTGCGATCAGATCGTAGGCCTCACGCATCTTGGGTGGCCGCGACGTTGTGTTGTGCGCGTCTGTTGCGACGAAGTGAACTTGTCTCTTTTCCAAGAGATCGAACGCCATACGCTGCGCCTTTTTGCCCATATGCCCGAGGACGGAGTTGGCCGTTACCTGCATCAGGACACCTAAGCGTAGCCAATCGTTGACTTTAGTATGATTATCCTGAAGAGTTGGATTGCGTTCCGGGTGGGTCAGGACGGGTGTCATGCCGGCGAGCCGGAGCTCGTAATATGTTTCGTCAAAGCTGCTAAACGACCCGTACTCAGGCAGTTCGGTCATGATGTAGCCGCGTCCGGCGATCGAGAAACGCGCAGGATCGGCAAGCGCCTCCTGAATGTTCTCGTAGGTCAGATGAAAATCGGCGCCCCGGGCGAGTTGCAGAGGGATTCCGGCATCGGCTAGACGTGCCCGGAGGTTTGCGATGAGGTCTTCAACCCGAAAGGGATCATAGGGATAGCGGTGATTGGCATGCGGTGTGCACACCATGTGGGTAATGCCGTCAGCCGCCGCCATACGAGCCATCGCGATCGAGGTCTCCATATCGGGAGAGCCATCGTCAAGGCCCGGCAGCAGGTGCGAATGGATGTCGATCATGCCTGTATAAGACGCTTTTTGTCGTCTAAAAGCGCAATTTTGTCGAGGTTGAGCGCTCTTTGCGCGCCTATCTGCGTACTACTCTCACCGGCGCACCTGTCTCGCTGGCGTGCAGAGTCGATTTATTGTGCGTGCCCTATGCTGCCGTCCTTATAAGCGTGTTGAAGGACAGAGAACGCTTTTTTCTTTTCGCCCTGATCGCTGATGAGGCCTTTGCGGTTGAAGTAGTCCTGGGTTCCGGGAAGCAGGCGTGAGGGCGAGCGAAAGTCCATGAGAACCCATGGGCTCATGCCGCGCAGCTGTGTGATTTTGTTGAGCATGGGGAGCTGATGCTCGAAGATGGCCGCCTGGTATTCCTCGGTGAAGCGCTCGGTGGCGGGACCGTGCCGGCCGGCCTTGGCGCCGCCGCCGAACTCGGAGACGAGGAGCGGCTTGTCGTAGGCGACGGTCCAGGTGGTGTCGTCGGCTGTCGCGGGCGTGCCCTCGTACCAGCCGATGTACTCGTTGAAGCCGATCACGTCGAGCGACTTGCCGAGGGGGTCGTCGATCACTTTGGTGTGGCCGGGGCCGCTGCGGACGAGCAGGGCGGCGGTGACGAGGCGAGTGGGATCCGTCGCACGAACCTCGTCGGCGAGGGCGGTGAGGAACTGTGTGCGAGCCGGGCTGATCGGGGTCTCGTTGGCTACGGACCAGAGGGCGATGGAGGCGCGGTTGCGGTCGCGGTCGATCTCCTCGTGCAGCATGTGCTTGGCCTTGGCGAGCACGGCGGGGTTGTTGAACTCGACAGCCCAGTAGACGGGGATCTCGGACCAGACGAGCAGGCCGAGACGATCGGCGGCGCGCGTCATCTTCTCATCGTGCGGGTAGTGGGCGAGACGGACGAAGTTGCAGCCGAGATCCTTGGCCCAGCCGAGCAGGGTGTCCATGTCTGTGTCGGTGTTGGAGCGGCCGGTGCGGTAGGGAGCTTCGGCGTGGATGGAGACGCCGCGCAGGAAGATGGGCTTGCCGTTGAGCAGGATCTCCGAGCCGCGGGTCTCGATGGTCTTGAAGCCGAGCTCTTCGTGGAGTGTGTCGCTTACAAGATTTAGCGACTGGACGGTGCCGGCCCACTTAGCCGGATGGGCGGTGATGTTCACTTTATACAGCTTAGGCATTTCCGGACTCCAAAGCTTGAGGCCGGAGACGGGCATTGAGACTGCGACTCGGCCGCTAGCATCTGGACCGAGATGAGCGTCGACTTTGAGTTCCGGAATTGTGATGTCTACAGCTTTGCCATTTTCTTCGTGGGAGCCGGCGAGTTGGATCCAGCCCTCAATTTTGGTGCGAGTAGCACGGTCAAGATGGAGGTCGTAGGACTGGATGTAGCGGTCGGGAACTTCGATCAACGAGACGTCACGGGTGAGGCCGCCGTAGTTCCACCAGTCGGTTTTTAGGGTGGGGAGGTCCTCGGGGTGGCGGGTGTTGTCGACGGCAGCGACGATGGAGTTGGCGCCGGGTTTGAGGGCGGCGGTGGCGTCGCAGTCGAAGGTGGTGAAGCCGCCCTCGT
>CAXTJC010000048.1:0-10933 GCA_964244225.1 uncultured Acidobacteriaceae bacterium | reverse complement strand
GCCGTGGCCCGAGAAGACAACGTCTCCGCCGAACTCGCCAGTGGTGACCACCATATTCTGCGTGCCATGCGACCAGGCGATCGGCGAGGTGTGCGGGACGAGCATGGGAGCCACGCGGGCATGGACGGCATCGTCCCCCAGCTGCGCGCGAGAGACCTGACGGATCGTGCAGCCGAGCTCCCGGGCGTACTGAAAATCAACTGCATCCAGGAGCGAAATGGATTGCGTAGGAATGTCGTCGGGGTTGAGCTCGGCATGAAGCGCGACGCGGGCAAGAATGCAGAGCTTGGCGCGCGCGTCGAAGCCGTCCACGTCAGCGGATGGATAGGCCTCGGCGTAGCCCGCGGCCTGCGCCTGCGCGAGCACCTCGGCGTAGTTGGCGCCCTGCTCCATATGGCTGAGGATGAAGTTGCAGGTGCCGTTGACGATGCCGCTGAGCCGCGTAATGCGATCGCCCTGCAGACCCTGTAGCATGGCAGGAAGAACCGGCACCCCACCGGCGACGGCCGCGTTGTAGAGCAGCTGCGCGCCGTTTTCCGCGGCGATGGCTGCGAGTGCGGCTCCACGGTACGCAATGAGCTGCTTGTTCGCTGTCACGACTGATTTGCCGGAGCGCAGCGCCTGCTTAAGCCAGCTCTCGATAGGATCAAGACCACCGATCGTCTCGATGATCACGTCGATATCCGTTGCCGCCAGCACGGCTGCGGGATCATCGTGCCACTGCGCGGTAGACGAGACCTTCAGAGCGGCATCCGATCCGCGCTTTCTTGCAACATCGCGATTGACGATATGAGTCAGCTCAATGCCGGCAAACCTCTGTGAGGCGAGCACGCGCGCTACAGCGCTGCCTACCGTACCAAAGCCCAGCAGCGCGACACGTGTGGGCTGAGAGCGGACTTGCGAGGTATTCGGGGCGGGATCATTCATGGTCTCGTTGTCGCGGCTCCTTGCTAATACTCTATTTTGTTCGGGCTCGCCTGCCACTGAGCGAAGCTCTCCCATGCCTCAGCGCCAAGCATCTGCAGGATGGAATCCTCGAAGCCGGCGCAAGATTTGATCCTACATGGCAACGTGCACAGGACTGACAACGAGTCCGTTTGCGCGTCCAAGTGGGCAAAGCAGATATGGGCGCTGAATCGACAGAGTTGGAACTGCGTTGCCGATGAACGCGAATCTTCGAGCAGAGTTTCGCACTGACCGCGCGAGGATCTGGCCATGCTCTGCTCAGGAAAAATGGCCTTTACTGCCTTCAAACAGGCTCCCAGCCAGAAGAGAAATGCTCTAGCATCTCGATAAGACTTTATGGCAATCGAATCGATCAATCCTGCGACGGGCAAGCTGCTGCGATCGTTTGAGCCGCTGACCGAAGAGGCATTGCGGGAGAAGATCGGACTCGCGGCAGAGGCGTTCCGTAGCCATCGCAACATGCCAGTGGAGCATCGTGCGCTGTGCATGCGCAAGCTGGCAACCTTGCTGGAGCAGGACGCGAGCGAGCTGGCGCAGATGATGACGACGGAGATGGGAAAGCCAATCGCGGCG
The DNA here is from genome assembly GCA_964244225.1 of uncultured Acidobacteriaceae bacterium. GTDB lineage: Bacteria > Acidobacteriota > Terriglobia > Terriglobales > Acidobacteriaceae > Edaphobacter. The sequence goes on along the minus strand of CAXTJC010000048.1, from coordinate 9,394 downwards.
GCACTCGACGAGGTTAAAAAGTGTGTGCTCGTCTGCCGGTATTACGCGGAGCAGGCGCCGCGCATTCTTGCGCCGGAACCGGTGCTGACGGAAGCAAGTCATAGTTACGTGCGATGGGAGCCGATGGGCGTGGTGCTCGCGGTCATGCCCTGGAACTTTCCGCTCTGGCAGGTCTTCCGCTTTTTGGCGCCGGCGCTCATGGCGGGCAATGTGGGTCTGCTCAAGCATGCGGCGAACGTGCCGCAGTGCGCGCTCACCATCGAGTCGCTGACGCGCCGGGCCGGCTTTCCTCGAGGCAGTCTTCAGGCTTTGCTGCTGGAGACGCATCAGGTGGAAACAGTTCTCGGCGACCCTCGTGTTGCGGCGGTGACGGTGACCGGCAGCGAGGCGGCAGGACGAGCAGTGGCCGCGCAGGCAGGCTGGCTGATCAAGAAATCCGTGCTGGAGCTCGGTGGCAGCGATCCGTTCTTGGTCATGTCATCCGCTGATCTCGATCTCGCGGCCGAGATCGGAGCGAAGGCGCGTTGCATAAATAGTGGTCAGTCCTGCATCGCGGCGAAGCGCTTCATCGTCATGAAGGATGTGTACGCCGACTTCGTGCCGCGATTTGTAACCGCAATGGAACGTATGCGCGTCGGCGACCCGTTTGATCCGGAGACGCAGATCGGACCGATCGCGACGCGCCGGCTGCTCAGCGATCTGGAGGCCCAGGTGAAAGCGGCCGTGCATGCCGGAGCCCGGCTCTTAACGGGCGGGCGCCGCCTTCCGCAAGAGGGCAACTTCTTCGAGCCAACGGTGCTCGAGGGTGTGCCGCGACGGTGCCCTGTCTATCGCGAAGAGGTCTTTGGGCCGGTGGCCATGGTCTTCCGCGTGGATTCGATCGACGACGCGATCGAACTAGCAAACGATACGCCCTTTGGTCTGGCCGCTTCCGCGTGGACGCGTGATCCCGCCGAGCAGCAGCGCTTTCTTGCGGAGCTCGAGTGCGGCTCGGTCTTCCTGAACGCGATGGTCGCCGGCGATCCACGGCTGCCATTCGGAGGTATCAAGCGCTCTGGCTATGGCCGTGAGCTCTCTGCCGCCGGCATGCGTGAGTTCATGAACGCCAAGACCGTGGTTGTGGGTGCGCCGACGCCACGCCAGCGCGGCCGCTTGCAATAGAAATTGTGCTAGAAGCTGAAGTTCGCCTGCAGCACGATCTGCCGTACAGCGGTTGACGAGCTAAACGGTCGGCCCGCGAGTGTGGTGAATCGCCCGAACTGCTGCGCGGAACTCACAACGCTGTTCGGCGTTCCATACGGAACCTGATTGAAGATGTTCGACCCCTGCGCGCCAAGTGTCAGGTTGTAGCGTCGTCCCGTGCTGCTGGCACCGAAGCCCCCCATAGGACCACCGCCACCACCGCCGCCGGGTCCGCCCCCACGCCCGCCTCGGCCGCCGCCGGGCCCGCCAGGTCCGCCGCTCGCGCCCGCCGACGGCTTATTCTCCGGTCCGAAGCCAATCGTCTTGCCCACACGTAGGTTCACCGTCACGTTGGCAGGGCCGACACAGTAGTTGACTGGAACCTGCGTGAGCGTTCCCGCTGCGTTCTGTGTCAGGCTGTAGTCGGCCGCATTGCGGCAGTCTCCTTGATTGCCGGTCGCGAAATAAGGCCGGTCGTTGAACTGACCGTCGAAGTTACGATCTGTTCCCGCGGTGATGTTGTAGAAGGTTCCGGATTGAGCCAGCAGAAACGGGCTGAGCGTGATGTGCAGCGGCAACTGATAGCTGCCGCCCGTGACGACGAAGTTGCGATGCACAAAGGAAGCATTGCCGTCGTCGATCCTGCGATTGTTTACGTCGGTCGCAAACGTCGTGGACCCGCCGGTATTCGCGTTACCGAAGTTGAGTGAGTAAAAACCCCAGAGCTGCAGCTTCTTCATGCGGATGTTGCTATTGATGAGCAGCTGCTGCTCCTCATAGTAGCCGCCTGAGAAGTACTGGTTGTTGTAGCTCGTGGGAGATGGCTGGCCTTGGTCGTTTGTAACGGCGCGGCTCAGATACTGGTGAATTCCCTTGGCCGTAATGTACGTTGCGGAAACGGTACCAACGCGTCCCAGCTGCTGATCGACACCAAACGCTGCCTGCTGGTTATAGGAGCTGCGCAGGTTGGGCGCAAGTGTATAGACCGTACTTCCCAGCACGCTGCTTACCGCGCCCCCGCACCCGGCCAAAGCACCCGGCTGACATGTGTTGGGGTTGGGGTTCTGCACTACGTTCTGTGATTGGTTCTGTCCGTTGTACTGAATCGCAGTCAGCACATCCGACTGTTGAAAGCGGTCGTAGAAGATGCCGTAGCCCACGCGAATCACCGTGACCGGCTGGCCGCCCTTGTGCGGAATGCCGTAGGAGATGGCAAAGCGCGGTGCGAGATCATGATTGCTGTGGATGACGTTCTCTGCCTCATACCGCAGGCCGTAGCTGATCATGAAATTGGGCCGAAACTTCCAGTCGTCTTCGGCGTAGATGCCGACATCCGTCAGGCGATTGGAGATCGTGGGATTCGTAATCACCGTTTGCCGGAACTGCTGCGAGGTTCCGGTAATGTAGTTCGCCAACGAGGTATAGGTGAACGTTCCATTCTGCCCGGCATTTGAGGTCAGCGTCTCTTGGGTGGTTCGAAGCCTTCCGCCAAAGCGCATGAAGTGTTTGGCCAGCTGCACGGAGGTATAGTTCTGCGCCTCGATGTGCGCCTCCGTGCTCTCCGACCTGCCCTGGCTCGATCCACCGCCAGTCACAATACCCTGCACCGAAACCGTAGGCGCCAAACTGTTCGGCGTCTGCAGCGAATGGTCACGCTCGTACTCAAAGCGCGTCTCGTTGATCACGTGCGAGTTGATCAACTGCGTGTCGCTGAGCTGGATCGTGTTCTCGCTTGCATCCGTGCTGTAGCCGACTGTCTGCAGACTGGTGTTGCCGACGCCCGCGTTCTGCTGTCCGTTCACGTAGTACTGGTAGCGTGCCGTCAGCGTGTTCTTCTCGCCGATCGCAAGATCGAGCCGCGGCGTAATGTCACTGCGCGTCTGCGGATGAAACACGGCGCGCGCGGTGGCAGGTAGTGAGCCGGTCACAACGCATGGGCTCGTCGTCCCCGGTGTCGTTGGCTGGCAAAGCGTCGTGGGGTTTGCGGGATCCGCATAGAAGTTCGTCGGATTTACGATGCTGTTGTCTTGAATCGTGCGATGCGAGCCGCCGACCGAGAAGGAGGAGTAGCGATTGATCGGGCCAGTGACGCTGCCGATCATAAACAGCGTGTGATACGGCGGCTGCACGTTGGCGCTGCCCAGGAAGGGGTTGGAGGTGTTGAACTTGTTATCGCCCCCTTGCACGCTGTAGTTGCCGTGGAACTTGTCCGTGCCCGGTTTGGTGAAGACCTCGACACGGCCGTAGCCGATCTTATCAAACTGCGCGGAAAACGGGTTCTGGTTGATACGGATCTCGCGGATAGACGACTTCGGCGGCAGCTGACCGCCGGTAAAGCCATCCACGTAGATCTGTCCGCCGCTCGGTCCGGATGCAGGACCGGCCAGCGCCGAAAGCTCGGAGGAAAGCTCGTCCGGATCGTCCGACAATGCATCCAGATCCTTATCCTTGATCACAGTCGCGCTTGCATTCGCATCCGAGTCGACGCTGAGCTGGTTGGACTGCGCGTTGACCTGCACCTCCTGCGACTGCTCCTGAATGGCCAGCTTCACATCGAGCGTGAACGGCTGATTGGCGGAGATGCGCACGCCTTGCTTGACGAAGGTAGAGAAGCCCTTCATCGTGACCGTGACCGCGTAGAGACCGCTCGGCACGCCTTTCAGCGTGTAGGTGCCGTCGTCCTGTGAGGTTGCGAGCAAGGCCTTTCCCCCCGCGGGCGAGAACGTCACTGTCGCGCCGGGGATTACGGCATCATCAGGATCGGCCACGGTCCCGTGAACGACGACGCCTGTCTGACTCCAGACGACCCCACCGGACACCAGGCAGAGAAAGAGGAAGAAGAACTTCAGCATAGATCGAACGTGCATTCCTGCTCCTGAAAGATGCTCTATTGGGAGCCTCCGCCTGCATCCCCGCCGCCACCCATACTCCATGGAGACAGAGCCATCTCGGCACCGCCCTTGGGAGATGCTGCAAGAATGGGCTCCACACCGCCAAGGATGGTGACAGCGGCGATCGACCCTGCGGTTCCATCCCCGCCGACAGCCATGACGGCCTCACCGACCTTCAGGTCCGCGAGGCTGAGTGCGGGCAGACGAGAGACAACCTGCGAAAGATCCCCGCCGCCGCTCCGCCCGTTCGTTGCGTCGCCTGAGCCCGCACTCGCCGGAGGCTGCGGATTTGCGGGCTGTGCCGTTCCGGCGGACTTCGCCCGCGCGGCAAAGCGCGACGCGACCTCGGGCGGAAGCTCATGGATAGCGGTGCCGGAGCTGACCGACAGCACCGTAGATTGCTTTGTCTTGGCATCGCTGACCGTCAGCTGGCCCGCGGCCGCATTGATCGACTGCACTGTTCCTGACAGATGCCGGAAGGAGCCGCTGACGATCTCCTCGGCGTTGATCGTCTGGGAGCTCCCCTCATCGCCGGCGCGCTCGCCTCGCACCCGCAACTGATCGCCCGGATGCAGCTCCGCGAGCGAACTCTTCGTCGCATCCTCAAAGCGCGCGGAGTTCGGGGCGTAACGCCGGATGATCGTGGAGGGGTGCGTCGCGACCGTGATCGTGCGCGCTCCTGACTTGATTGTCACCAAACCTGTCGCGGTATCGACCGCGCTAACGATGCCACCGGTTCCGTGCTGCCAGCCGGCCTGTTCCACCTCATGCCGCTTCGCGATGTCGGTCGACTTCATCAGCACCAGGCGACGCGCAATCAACATGCCGGGCGTGTCCGACGCCGCACCAATCGCAAGCACCCGATCTCCCACCGCGAGGTCGGTCATCGCGCCCGGTTGCGCGGTTTTCAGGTCGGTGCTGCCGGCGGCCAGCTGCACCACCTTGGTCTCGCCCGTCAGGCTGACCGAAACCTTCTCTCCCTTGTCGGTCGTGAGCGCCAGCGTGGTCGCATCCAGCGCCTGGATCGTACCGATCTGCCGCGCCGTAGCTGCCGCGGCCGTTGCTGGAGCCGGCGTTTGCGCGCGGCTTTCCTGATGCACCTGGCCGGCACACAGCAACAGGAGCCCAGCCGCCGTATAGCTTGCTCGCCATCCCCTCATCGCCGCACTCTCCTGGATAGCCACGCTCTTCGTGTCTCTGCCTCGCACCGCAACACCACGTCATAGATCGGTACGGCGTCGCTCAACATGCAATTGGATCTGTTTGAAGACGAGGACGAATGAGAAAAGTTTCAGACTTTCTTGTTGATCTGTGAAGTGCCGTGTTGGAGTCCGCGAAGTGGATCGCGGTGAATGAAGGCCTGTTCCACACACCGCGATCCATCATTCAGGAAGACCGCATGTGGAGAACAGCCACACTGTTTATCGGGAGCATGATGCTCTCGTCGGTCACGGCAACGTCGCTGCTTGACGCGAGTTCAAGCGGAAACTTGTCATGGTTGGGCAGCGTGACGGCGTCTGTACCAAGATTCAGGGCTACCGTGACGTGACCGCGGCGCATTGTGAGCCACTGCTTGTCCTCGTCGAAGCGGACCCGGACACTCTGCAGCTGACCATTGTTCAAGGAAGTCGATGTTCGCCGAAGACGGATCAGCTTGCGCGTCCAGTCGAGAATCTCTGCGTGTTTGCCCTGATGAACCTCGTTCCAGTTCAGCCGGGATCGTTCAAAGGTCTCGCGTTTCTCCGGGTCCGGAATCTCATCGTCGTTCCAGCCGAAGATCGCAAACTCCTTCTTTCGTCCGGCCGAGACAGCCTTCGCCATCTCTTCATCTTCGTGATGCGCGAAGTACTGGAACGGCGTCGACGCCGCGAACTCTTCGCCCTGGAAGAGCATGGGAATAAAGGGCGCGGTCAGCACCAGCGCCAGAGCGACCTTCGTCTTATCCATGCCGATAATGTGCTCGATACGATCGCCGATCGCTCGATTGCCGATCTGATCGTGGTTCTGAATGTAGCCGAGAAAGTGGTGTGCGGAGAGATCGCCGACGCGGCGGCCGTGGGTTCGCTTGCGGAAGGCCGAGTACTCGCCGTCATAGACGAAGACCTCCTTCAGCGACTTGGCCAGGGCCTCCATCGTGCCGAAGTCGTCGTAGTAGCCCTGCCCTTCTTTGCTGGGGTTGAGCACCGTAAAGAGGGAGTGATGAAAGTCGTCACTCCACTGCGCGTCCATGCCCATGCCACCGGCCTCGCGCGGTTTGATTACGTGCGGATCATTGAGGTCGCTCTCGGCGATCAGCACCAGCCGCCGCCCCAGCACAGACGACAGCACATCCACCTCGCCTGAGAGCTGCTCCATGAAGTGTACGGCGGACCGGTCCATGTACTCGTGCACGGCATCGAGCCTGAGGCCGTCCACGTGGTAGTCCCGCATCCACATCAGCGCATTGTCGATGAAGTAGCGCCGCACCTGGTCGCTGCCGCTCTCTTCAAAGTTCACCGCCGCGCCCCACGGCGTGCGGTGCCTGTCCGTCAGATATGGGCCAAGCTTGATCGTGTAGTTGCCGACCGGGCCGAAGTGGTTGTAGACCACATCCAGCAGCACAGCAAGGCCGGTCTGATGACAGGCATCGACGAATCGCTTGAAGGCATCCGGGCCGCCGTAGCTGTGCGTCACCGCGAACAGGCCGACGCCGTCGTATCCCCAGCCGAAGTCGCCGGGAAACTCCGCAATCGGCATGATCTCAAGATGGGTTACACCCAGCGTAGAGAGATAGCGCAGGTGATCGATCGCGGAATCGAAGGTGCCGCCTTCCGTGAAGGTGCCGATGTGCATCTCGTAGATCACGGCACCGGTCAGCGGCGGCCCCTGCCAGAGAGGGTCGTGCCACACAAATGCTCCGTGATCGTAGAGTCGCGACGGACCGTGCACGCCATTGCCCATATCGAGCGCGCGCGGGTCGGGATACGCCCTGGTGTCGGTATCGATCAGATAGGCATAGTCGTCGCCGCAGGCCGCGTCCGCTCTCGCCGACCACCAGCCGTCTTGATCGGGTCCCTTCATCTCGCAGCGCAGCTCCCCGCCGCCCGCTTCTTTGCCGCCCGCTTCTTTGCCGTAGAGCACCAGCGTCATCTTCTTTGCATCTGGCGCCCACACTCGAAACTCATGCATGACTCAACCCTTCTTTCACCAACAGAGCTACTGGAAACTTTAGGAGCAGCGCGTCCATCCGCACGACACCGCCGCGGTGGCCTTCGCCGGAGAGCCGGTTGACCCAGGCTCCTTCCGGCAGAGCGAGCGTGGTATCGGCCCAGGAGCCGCCCAGCAACAGCGGATGTCGCGGCACCACCGTTACGACCGATTCACCGCGCTCGAAGGCAATCACATGCTCGCGCTTGCGTCCTCGTGCTTCGAGCGGCGTATAGCCTGCATCTCTCCGGAACCACTCGGAGTGTTCCCTGCGCAGACGGAGCGACTGGTGAATCGTCCATAGCTTGGTCATGCCCTCATCGCCGCGGCGCACAATCCCTTCGACCGTAAGCGATTGCATCTCCGCAAGCAGACGGCGGCGCAGCTCATAGTCGACCGGCCGGCGGTTATCCGGATCCACCAGGCTGAAGTCCCAGAGCTCCGACCCTTGATACAGGTCCGGTACACCGGGCGAGGTCTGCTTCAGCAGCGTCTGCGCAAGCGAGTTCGTACGGCCTGCCTCACGAATCCTGCCGACAAAGTCCTCTACCTCCGCGCAGAACTCCGGCGAGCTCAGCGTGCCGTCGATGAAAGCATTGAGCGCGTCCTCAAACTCCTTGTTGCTCGCCGTCCACGATGTCTGCTGTTTGGCTTCCTTCGTCGCCTTCTCCATGTAGGCGCGCATGCGGTCCTTCTCGATGGGCCAGGCTCCGATCACCGTCTGATAGAAGAAGTACTCCGTATTGCGGTCGATGCCGGCATTGAGCTTTGCATTCATACGCGACCATCGCCTGAGAATCTTGCGGAACTCGCGCGGCGTCTCCGTCAGCACTGCGAGCCGCGCACGCACATCGTCAGACCGCTTCGTATCATGCGTGGAGAGCGTCGTCATGGTCAGTGGATGGCTCGCCTGCATCGTCGCGTTATACGCGTGGAACTCTTCGACCGAGAGGCCATCGCGCCCCGGATCGCCGCCCACTTCGCACGCGGCGATCAGCCGGTTGTAGCAATAGAACGCCGTGTCTTCCACGCCCTTCGCCATCACCGGACTGGTGAACTGCTGAAAGCGCAGCACAAACTCCGTCTCCTTCTTGCCGCGAACGCCCATCGTCAGAACATCGCGCATGAAGTCGAACAGCGAGCCGTCTATGTCCGACCGATTATCCTTGGCGCAGGTGACGGCTCGATCAATCGTGCCTCGATCTTCATCGGTGATCTCTTCGCGGTCCGGCTGCACATACGTTCGATAGATCGCAAAGCACGCCGCGATGGCGACAATAGCCCGCTGAATCTCCACCCGCGTGAAGTCCCGCTGATTTCGGTTCTGCTCGCATATCTCGACAAACAGGCTGGTCAGCCGATTCACGTCCGAGCCCAGCGCCTGCTCCATCACCATCATCTTCTTGTCATGCGCGATCGGCGGAAAAATCGTCGGCTGTCCGGTGAACTCGCCGTAGATCTTGTTCAGTTCGGCCATGCCGCCGGGATGGAAGAGCGTGCCCAGGGCCGCATTCATAAAGTCGTAGCCGCTGGTGCCGTCGATCGGCCAGCTCTCGCGCAGATACTCACCCGGCTCGAGAATCTTCTCGCCGATAATCCATCCCTCGGGCACGTGCTCGCGCAGGCGGTGGAAGTACTCGAGCGGATCCCTCAGACCATCCGGATGGTCGACACGAATGCCGTCAAGCACACCGGCCCGCAGCCACTCGACGATCAGCGCATGCGTCTCCTCGAACACATGCTCGCGCTCCATCCGCAGGCCGATTAACGTATTTACGTCGAAGAAACGGCGATAGCCTAGCTGCTGGTCGGCCGTCTTCCAGTACGCCAGCCGGTAGTTCTGCTGCGTCAGAAAATCATCGAGAGCATCCAGGTTCGCGTTCAGCTCGCTCACCGAGCGGTCGATCGCCTCGCAGACCTTCTCTTCCTCCGAGCACAGCCGCGAAAGCAGCTTTGCCAGCACCACTTTGTCGCGGTTCCGCGCGAGGATCACCCATCGATCCCAGGCCTCGGGAACCGGCAGACGACCGAACGACGCAGCCAGAAAACTCAGCGTGTCGGACTTCGCATACTCGGCCGCACGAAACAGAATCGCCGGCAGGGAGGTCGGCGCCGTCGGCAGCGTCTGGCCCGCG
>CAXTJC010000047.1:0-10970 GCA_964244225.1 uncultured Acidobacteriaceae bacterium | reverse complement strand
GCCTGGTAGGGGCTGAGCGCGTAGATGGCCGGCTCGGGACGATATTTCGAGAGCAGGCGCGCGGTGGCGCCGGACTCGGTGAAGATGGCGATAGCGGCGAGGTCGAGGTCCTGTGTGGAATGCGCCATACACTCGCAGATTGTCTCAGCGACCGAGAGCCGGGTACCGCGGGCGCGCTGCGCGCGGGGCGGCGGATCCATGCGGATCTGCGACTCGGTTTCAGAGACGATAGTGGCCATCATCGCGACGGACGCGACCGGATAGCGACCGGAGGCGGACTCGGCCGAGAGCATGACAGAGTCTGTGCCGTCGTAGATGGCATTCGCGACATCGGACGCTTCGGCGCGGGTGGGCCGTGGGTTCTCGACCATGGACTCGAGCATCTGCGTGGCCGTGATGACGGGTTTACGGAAGTCGGCCGCGCGGCGGATGATGTGCTTCTGGATGGCCGGGACTTTTTCGGGGGGCACTTCAACCCCGAGATCGCCGCGCGCGACCATGATGCCATCGGCGACTTCGAGAATGGAGTCGAGATGCTCGATGGCCTGGGGCTTTTCGAGCTTGGCAATGATCCACGCATCAGAGTGGAGCGCCGCGAGGCGGGTCTTGACGTGGCGAACATCGTCCGCCGTGCGAACGAAGGAGACGGCGATGGTGTCGCAGCCCTGGGCGACGGCGAACTCGAGATCGATCTCGTCCTTTTCTGTCAGCGAGGGAACGTTTACAGCGATACCCGGAAGGTTGATCCCCTTCTTTTCGCCGAGCAGCCCGCCGTTGATGATCTCGCAGATGACGTCTTCGCCCTGGACCTTGACGACGTGCAGTTCGATCAGGCCGTCGGAGAGCAGGATGCGGGAGCCGGGCTCAAGATTTTCAGCAAGCGTGGTGAAGACGGTGCCCACCCGCTCGGCGGTGCCTTCGATGTCGTGCGGCGTAATGGTGATGTGATTGCCGGCGATGAGCTGGACTGGGATGCCGTCCTTGAGGCGGCCGGTGCGGATCTTCGGCCCTTGTAGATCGGCGAGGATGCAGATGGGTTTGCCGAACTCCTTAGAGACCGCGCGCACCATGCGGATGAGCTCGGCCTTCTGCTCGTGCGAGCCGTGTGAAAAGTTCAAGCGGGCGACGTCAAGACCGGCATGGACGAGCTGGCGGAAGATCTCAGGCGAGCTTGAGGCCGGGCCAAGTGTGGCAACGATCTTGGCGCGGCGGACGCGGTCTCGCGAAGGCGGCACAGGCTGTGAGGTCGTGGCGGCGGGTTTGACGGAGGCATCTTGGGGCGGTGCGGTCAGGGGCGTCATGAGTATGAGGGCCGATCTTTTCTAAGGTGTGCAAAGGTGAGGCGATCATATGAGACCGATGCGCCGAAGGCCATTCTACGCAAAGCGCCTGAAGTTTGGCCTGCTTTGCGCGACTACGGCGCAGGCGCGCCGGTTTGCCTGGCTCGCAATGGATCGGCAGGTGAGCCGGCCGGCAGGTCGACAGAGATGCGCGCAGCGCGCAGCTGGCCGTTGAACTCCGCTCCGCAAAGCACGCTGAGCGCCGTGAGATACAGCCAGAACAGCAGCGCAATGCCGGCGCCAAGCGAGCCGTAAACCCGCGAGTAGTTGGCAAACCGCGTGACATACCAGCCGAAGACGAGGGTGGAGGCGAACCAGAGTGCTGTGGCCAGCAGGGCGCCGGGAAGCACCGATCGCCAGGAGAGTTCGAGCGGGGTGCCGAGCTTATATAGCAGCGCGATGAGACCTGCGGAACCGGCCAGCGCCACAAGCCAGCGAACGCTGAGTACAAAGATGTAAATGGGGCCGCTCTGCCCCGGCGTGCCGTGGCCGGCGAGCCAGATCGCGAGCAGGTGGCCAAACAGAACCAGCAGGCTCGAGGCGGCAAGAGGAAGGAGTGAGAGTGGCACCAGCAGCAGTGCACGGCTGCGACGGCGCCAGAAGCTCCAGCAGTCCGGCGGCAGATGGTAGGCGCGCCGAAGGCCCTCCATTAGCGTTGCGATCACGCCGGAGGCGCCCGAGATCGAGACCAGAACGCCGAGTAGCAGCGCGCGGGTTGAGGTAAACCGCTCCTGCGTGGGGGCGAAGTAGCTCTCTAACATCGGCGTGACATCAGTAGGCAGGATGCGCTGAACGACATCGGCAAGCTCGAAGCGTATGGGCGCGGTATCCGGTAGGAGCGGCACCAGAGCGGCGAAGACAATCAGGGCGGGAAAGAGAGCAACGATGGCCGAGTAGGCTGCCGACTGCGCAATATTGAGTGCATCATCCTCAAGAGCGTGCGCCAGGGCTCGCTTGAACATCGCAGGATGATGCAGCAGTGAGCGCATGGCTGACAGAGTATCGCGTCAGTTGCAGACCGTGATACCGAGGTGAACGCCGATAAGGCGGGCCTTCGGTCAGGACTTCCACTGGTTCAGAAACTGGTTCACAGAGCGTGGATCCATATGGCGCATATCCGCGAACTCGCCTGTGGCCTGAGCATGGATGACCTTGCCCTTGGCGTCGATGACAGAGACCGCGGGAACTCCCTTTTTGAGGGGAACACCATACTTGGCTGCGAGATCGACGTTCTGGTCCATGTGGCCGACGTTGACGTGCACAACGACAAATTTGCCGGCAAGAAGATCAGCGTTGGCGGAGTCATGCAGGTTAATGTCGAGCACCTGGCAGTCGCCGCACCAGTCACCACCGAAGATCAGCAGAATGCGCTTGTGCTCTTTTGTGGCCCGCTGGAGGGCGGCGTTCACATCCGCCTGCGCGTCAGTAATCTCCGGATAAATATGTTTATGGACGGCGGGAACCGCCGGTGGAGCGACCTGCGCGATGAGAAACGATGTTGTAACTGAGAGAGTAAGAGCTGCCACGGCGATGCGGATGGGCAAAAGCAGATGAGTTCGTTGCATAGAATGTAGGCACTTCCTCTTCAAGAGCATAATACGGCGGGTGCTCAATGGATTCTTAAAGGATGCGGAGCAGCGGTAAAGGTCACACATTCCCTTCGCCTTTGGACGGGATGCAAGCGGAGCGGGCGAAGTCCGTAGAGCATATCGTATGCTGACCACGATGAGACTTCGTCTTTTGTGGATTGTTGCCGCGTCGCTGCTTTCGCTGAGCTCCCTGGCGCAGACCTCTGAGCCGCCGGTCGTGACACCGAAACAGCCCAAGCTGCCACCCGGCCATGAGCGCGTGATTGTGCTGTGGCCGGAGGGCGCTCCAGGCGCCTTGGGCAAGGCGGACGTCGATGAGCCGCGGCTGTTTGTCTATCCGGCGAAGGTGGCTGCCACGGAGCGTGCGGCCATGAGGAGTCCCCGCACCGGGGTGATCGTCATGCCGGGCGGCGCATATCGCACGCTGATGATGGACAAGGAAGGGGCCACGGTCGCGCGATGGCTCAGCCAGCGTGGCGTGGATGCCTTCGTGCTGCAGTACCGGCTGGGTCCGAAGTACCACTTTCCTGCGCCGATGATCGATGGCGCGCGGGCGATCCGATACGTACGCAGTCATGCTGTGGAGCTGGGTGTTGCACCGAACAAGGTCGGAGTGTGGGGCTTTTCAGCAGGCGGCCATCTAGCCGGCTGGCTGTCGACGATTCACGACAACGGCAATCCGCAGTCGCAGGATCCAATCGAGCGCGTGAGTGACCGGCCGGACTTCGCCATCCTCTCTTATGCGCGGCTGAGCATGGACCCGACGATCCCACGCCCGACAAACCTTGAAGCGCTGATCGGCGAGCATCCATCGCAGCAGACGATGGAGATGATCTCCATAGACAGACATGTGAACCAGGGCACCTCCCCCAGCTTTATCTTTTCGACCTCGGCCGACGAGACGGTCAACTCCCGCACGGCGACGGCGTACTATGACGCCTTGAAACGGCTCAATGTTCCGGCCGAGCTGCATGTCTTTGAGCGCGGAGCACACGGGGTAGGGCTCGGCTTGGGGCTGCAGCACGTGCCTGAGCTTAGCGAGCTAACCGTGCTGGTGGAGAACTGGATGCAGACGCACGGCTGGATGGAAGACCGGCCCGACCATCTTTGATCTGCCAAACCGGGGATACCCCGAACAGGGGATGGCGCGATATGGCATAAGACTCAATCCTGATACCGGTCCCAATCTGCGGGAGCGACGGAAGATGCTTTCTTTCAATCGCTTCTGGTGCTAGCGTGACCACAGGATACGACGTCTGCTGCCAGGTGAAACGATGCTATGGCAGGCTGGTGTTCCTTCTGAAGTGTTGCTTTGAGGTGCTGTTTGATTCGCCGCTTTGCGGATCTGCCATTGAGGATGCATGCCGGACGATGCGCGGTCTCCGCGTGCGTGATGGGTGCTGCCGCTTGGCACCTATGGGGGCACAGCATAGGACACAACCCGGGCGAGATCACAGGCGTGGGCCTGGCCGTAACGACTTCCCTGCTGCTGTTTCCCTGGCAGGGAGGCCAGCGCAGGCGACAAGCCGCGGAGCACCCCGCACAGGAACGCTTACGCATCCTTGCATCCGCCGAGACAAGCCTCGACGCCTTTCTTTTGCTGGACGCGCAAAGGGATGAGAGTGGTGCCATCGCGGATTTGCGTGTCAACTTTTCGAATCGTCATGCCGCCAGTCTGCTGGACGGCTTTGACGGGGAACTCACCGGTCGCACACTGCTGGACATTGTGCCGCAGATCCTGACCAATGGGTTCTTTGACCAGCTCTGCCGTGTTGTGAACACGGGCGAACCGCTGCTTGGCGAGGCAGCAGTCCGCGACCCGCGTGTGCAGGCCACATGGCTGCGCTACCAGGTCGTGCGGCTCGGCGACGGTCTTGCTATGACACTGGGCAACATCAGCGAGATGAAAGCGTCGGAGCAACGATATAAGGAACTCGGCAAGTTTACCGAGTCGATCTTCGAGAGCGCGCCGTTCAGCATCTTCGCTACAGACCCGGACGGCATGATTACGGCCATGAACCGTGCAGCTGAAGAGCTCTGCGGCTACAGCCGTACCGACCTGGTGGGCAAAGCGCCGCTGACGCTCTTGCATGACCGCAAGGAACTGGCCGTACGAGCCAGGGAGCAGAAGCTGCGGACAGACCCCTCACTCGAAGGCTTCGACGTTCTCACGGCGAAGGCGACGCTGGGCGGTTTGGACGAGCAGGAGTGGACGCTGCTGCGGGCGGGCGGCATGCGCGTGCCGATCCACCTCGCGGTACGGGCTCTCAAGCGTGAGAGCGGCGACGTGACTGGATTTGTGGGCATCGCCTTTGATGTAACCGAGCACCGCGCCATGATGGAGTACGTCACTCATCTGGCGACCCACGATCAGCTGACGGGTCTGGTCGGCCGGGCTGTTCTGCAAGACCGGATCCGGCAGGCAGTGGAGCGGGCTCGCCGCTACGGCACCAAGGTAGCGCTGTTTGTGCTCGATCTGGACCACTTCAAACGCATCAACGACTCTCTCGGTCACTGGGCTGGCGATCAGGTGCTGCTGGAGACGGCGGCGCGGCTGCGGCTGGCGGTCCGCAGTTCCGACACTGTCGCGCGCATGGGCGGCGACGAGTTCGTGCTGATGCTCGAGGACCTGACAAATCTCCAGGATGTAGAGCACTGCGCCCATAACGTGATGAAGCGATTGCTGCCGGAGATGGCCATCGACCAGCACCAGCTGCATGTAACGGCAAGCATCGGCGTCTGCGTCTTCCCGGACATTGGCACCGATGTGCAGCACCTGCTCAAGTGGGCGGACGCCGCGATGTACAGCGCGAAGGAGAGCGGCCGCAACCAGTTTCAGATGTTTCGTGCAGAGATGCTCAAGAACAGCGAGGACCGGCTTGCTCTCGAACGGGCCCTGCGGCATGCGATTGACAACGACGAGCTTGTGCTGCACTACCAGCCCCACGTGTCACTGAGCTCCGGAGCGGTAATCGGGATGGAGGCGCTGGTGCGCTGGATGCATCCGGAGCTTGGCCTGCTGATGCCCGCGCATTTCATTGCGTTGGCGGAGGAGACTGGCCTGATTCTGCCACTGGGTGAATGGGCTGTGCGCAGGGCGTGCATGGAAGGCAAACAGCTCTGCGACGAGCTCGGCCTCGATCTGACCCTCTCCGTCAATCTGTCTCCGCGGCAGTTCCAGCAGAAAGACCTGACCGAGATCATCGAGCGCGCGATCGTCGAGAGCGGTCTGCCGCCGCAGCGGCTGGAAGTCGAAATCACCGAGAACACCCTGATGGTCAACTCCGCGGCAACTCTCGAAAAGCTGCAGCGGCTCCGCGAGCAAGGAGTCCGGATCGCGATCGACGACTTTGGCACGGGCTTCTGCAACTTCAAATATCTGCTGGACTACCAGGTCGACCGGTTGAAGATCGATCAGCAGTTCGTCCGGCAGGCGGCTATCGACCCTAACGCAGCGGCGGTCGTTCGAGCCATCATCGCCATGTCCCACGGCTTGAATATCCGGGTGGTTGCGGAGGGTGTTGAGACCGAGGAGCAGTTTCGATTTCTGGTACGAAAGCGCTGTGATGAGGCGCAGGGATACTTCATCTCCCGGCCGATCCCGGCAAGCGAGTTCGCCGCAGCGGTTCGAGCCTGCGGAGCGGTTGCAGCCCTCCGCTCTGCATAGCAGCGCGCATTCCGGATACCGGGATCAAAGCTCTTAAATCATCAAGGTCGCCGCACGAGCATTACGGCGTCGCCGTTCTGCGACGAATGAAGTGATAGATGACGAGCAGGATTAAAGCCCCAACCAGCGACATGAGAAAACCAGCGGACTGATCCGGCCCGTAGTGGCCAATCGCGCGCCCAAGATATGTTCCAAGAAACGCGCCGGCAATGCCGAGCGCCATCGTGATAAAGATGCCGCCGGGATCCTTGCCCGGCATGATGAGCTTGGCGAGCGCGCCAACAACAAGACCGATGACCGCAACTGCGATGAGATGGAACATGGAAGACTCTCCTGGAAGTGAAATAGCTGCATGGCCCGGAATCAGATATCGCTCATATGTCTACCCGACAACTGAGACGTGGAGCTAGAATGCGAGCGGCAGGCCGGTGTTGTCTAGTGTTTCTTCTTGCCCGGCTTTTTCCCAGATGTCTTCTTCGCCGGCTTGAGATGCCGCTTATCCGCCCCTTTTACCGCTGGAAAAACCGCTTCACGGCGAATCTCCTGATGCCAGAGTGCGATGCCACCGGCAATTGCATTCGAGTTGGCGCCGATGACCGTCGCCTCAGGAAGTTTCACGACCAGCTTGGCATTACCGCCGCCGAGTAGAACGTAGTCCGCGACAAAGGCCGCACGCAGGCGATTGACAATGTCCGTAACTGACCGCTGCCAGCGCTTCTTCCCCCGCAATTCCAGACCGGCGAGACCGATGTACTCCTCATAGGTGCGATTCTTCTTATACGGAAGGTGCGCGAGTTCGAGTGGGATGATATGGCCTTCATCGATGAGCGCCGACCCCAGACCTGTGCCGGTGCCGAGAAACAGCATCTTCCCCCCGGTATACCCGCCGAGCGCCTGCATGGCAGCATCGTTGAGAAAACGCACGGGCTTGGGGAACGCCTTCTGGTAATCGAAGTCGACCCAGCCATGGCCGAGATTGTGAGGCTCGGCACTCGGACGATCGTTCATTACCGGCCCAGGAAATCCGATTGTAATCGCGTCGTAGTGCCATTCAGCGACGAGATCAAGGACCTGACTGGCCATCTGTTCGGCCGTTAGTGTTGTGCCGGAGACAATCTTCAGCGGAACAGGCTGGTCTGTTGAGGCTACCTTGATGTGCGTGCCACCGATATCGATCACAAGGACATTCATAACGTTCTTCGATACCCCCGGAACAAAGTTGATGGAAGCATAAATGTTTCTTTGGGTATCGGCACGAAAGGATTGAGTCTCAGGCACTCGTCTTGGATGTGGAGACTGGCCCGAGGACGAACGGTGGCCGGTTTAGAGTCTGGGATGGCGTTTCCTTCGTGTTGATCGGGATCACGCTCTTGCGATGGCCGAGAAAGAACCACGTTCCAAGGAGAATAAGAAGAATAGCCACCGCGAAACCGATGACCACCGCGAGAAAATTAGGACCTTTTGGAAGATTACGATCTTCAGGAGCGGTAGGCAGAGGCATGCGAGATACGATGCACAAATCTTGAGCATCGGGTCAAACTTCAACGGGCGAGCTCACCCACGAGAGATAAGATTCAAGCAGTTTAGGACGAGCGAGTCGCTCGTGTCTCAGGATAAAAGTGGAGCAGCTTTCCGTGACAACGAACGAGATCAGTCCATCCGGCGCCGGTCTTATGCGAACAAAGCAGCACTTCAAGGCGCTCGACGGTCTGCGTGGCGTTGCCGCGTTGGCTGTGGTCATCTTTCACTTTATGGAGATGGTGATCTATGACTACAGCAAGCTCTTCATCGGGCATGGCTTTTTGGCAGTCGATTTCTTCTTTTGCCTGTCGGGATTCGTGATCGGGTACGCCTACGACGACCGGATTGGGACGATGGGCGTCTGGGAGTTTCTGAAGTCCAGGCTGATCCGTTTGCACCCGATGGTCGTCTTCGGATCCGTGCTCGGCTTGGTCGCCTTACTCGCCGACCCTTTTGCGGGCCGGCCGCTGGCGTACGGCGCCGGCCGGGTTATGCTCATGTTTTTGGCCTCGATCTTCCTGATCCCCTACCCCACCATGCACGAGCGCAGCTTCAATCTCTTCAGCCTGAACGCGCCGGCGTGGTCGCTGTTCTGGGAGTACCTGGCCAACATCGTCTATGCGGTCGCAGTCTTCCGGTTCAGCCGGCGATGGCTGTGGGGCTTCACCGTCGTGGCGGCGGTGGGGCTGTGCGTGTTGGGGTACAAGGCCGGGGCGCTCTCAGGTGGATGGAGTGGAGGGACGTTCTGGCATGGCGGGGTGCGCGTGGCGTACTCGTTCCTGGCCGGCCTGCTTGTGTACCGGACGGGATGGCTCTGGCAGTCGCGATGGATGATCCGGTCGCGACTGGGGTTTGGGACGCTGTCGTTGCTGCTGCTGCTCGCGTTCGTCATGCCGTATGCCAACGGTGGGTGGGTGCGCGAGGCGGCGGTGATCCTGGTCTACTTCCCGCTGCTGGTCGCGCTCGGCGCAGGCACTACTTTGACGCCGCGGATGGAGAAGCTATGCACCTTCGCGGGGAACCTGTCGTATCCGCTCTACATGACGCACTACGCGGTGATCTGGATCTGGCTGAACTACTATCTCAGCCGCAAGCCGGATACGGCGCACCTGGCGGGGATTGTGACGGCTGGGGTGTTGGTGATGGTGGGGTTTGCCTGGGTAGTCATGGTGGGGTACGACATGCCCGTGCGGCGTTGGTTGAGTGCGAAGAGGAAGGCCCATGCGGAGGCTGCGATCAGTCCGGTATAGCGAACGGCGCGACCGGCCTATGCACCGTGCGGGGCCCCCGTCCAAGGGTATGCTTCGGTCCTAAAATCTTCGATCGAGGGCGTTTAGGTCCGGACCAGACTGGCTGGCTATTCGCTTCTCTGGTTCTCTCAGGAGATTTCGCTGGGTCCATGCTACCCCGGTGGGGATGGTGACTACGCCACGCGGGTATTGGTTGAAGGCGGTCGCGCGCTGGGGGCGCTCGGTACCCCACCCTTTCGCGATGAAGCTGCGAGAGGATGGGGGCACCCGGAGTGGGCAGTGTCCCCTACGAGCGTGAGGTCTGGATGGAGGTGGCGATTTTGACTGGGGTGGGGTGGTGTTCGGCGTAGTGGCGGAAGCTGCTCCAGGACCATTGCTCAGGTAGGGCGACGAGACCGCGGGTGACAGGGTTGCGGTGGATGTAGCGGAGCTTTTCGACGCGCTTGGCTTCGGTGTAGATGTTGAAGTCGTAGTAGCGGGCCTCCCAGAATTCTGGCTCGGGACTGGTTCTGGAGAATGTCTGTTTGAGGACCTGGATGGCGGTGGAGAGAGGTTTTGCTTCTGGCTCGGAGAGAAGGAGATGGACGTGGTCGGGTATGACGACGTAGCCGATGATGTCGAATTTGTAACTTGATCGGAACTGTTCGAGGAGGTGGATGAAGGTGTCACGGGCGGCTGGGGTTCCAAGGATGGGGCGATGACGGAAGCAGGAGAAGGTGAGAAAGTGGAGGTGTCCGGTGGCGTGGCGACGGATGAGGCCAGTGGACATCTCTGGAGTTTAGGGTTGTGGGGGTTTGGTGGGGATGGCTCTTTGGTGGGGTTGTGTGGTGGGCTGGGTGAAGGCGGTCGCGCGCTGGGGCGCGCGATACCCCACCCTTTCGCGATGAAGCTGCGAGAGGATGGGGCACCCGGCAAAATTGTGTGTAGCTGACCTCTCCTTTAGAAATCCAAATGCATTCTACGAGTTAGGCGTTCGTCACGCCTTATTGCTTCCGACAATTCAGCTAATACATAAGAGTGACAAAATTCCCTTCGATGTCTCCCAAGGGCGAACAATCATCATCGATACAAGCGATCGCTACACGATTGGTGATCGTCTCGAATCTGCCCGTAAAGAGCTTACTGAATATGTGACTAATGCCTTTAGCGAGACTGGGATCGAAGGCAATCCCGTCGCTGTTTACCTTCCGGGTGTAAAGGTCACCCTTCCTAAAGACTGAAGAGAAAACGGGCGGACTCTTGAAGAGTCCGCCCGTTTTGCTGCTGTCGTTCAGGGTTTTGCGCGTGAGCGCGTTGGCTGCATGCAATGCCTTACTCGCTGGCGGCGAGTTCTTCCTGTTCGCCTTCCATGCGCATTTGCTCGAGCTCGCGCTCTTCGGCGTCGTGGGCCTGCTGGACCTCCTGCTGCACGGCGGCTGCCGCTTCCTCGAGCTCTTCGGAGAGCTCGACGTTGCGGTAGTACTCCATGCCCGTCCCGGCGGGAATGAGGCGGCCGACGATGACGTTTTCCTTGAGGCCGCGCAGCGTGTCGATCGAGCCGTTGATCGAGGCTTCGGTGAGCACGCGGGTGGTCTCCTGGAAGCTGGCGGCCGAGATGAAGCTG
>CAXTJC010000046.1:0-11012 GCA_964244225.1 uncultured Acidobacteriaceae bacterium | reverse complement strand
TTGAGTCAATTCGTTTGTGGCTAACGGCAAAAGCGAAATACGGGGATCTCTCCACTCCCGATGGTCGGTCGAGATGACGGCTTATCGTGGTTATGCCCGGTCGAGATGACGGCTTATGGTGGTTATGGTCGGTCGAGAGGATAACTTGTCGTTGTTCTTGCTCGTCGAGGGGATGGCCTGTTGTGGTCGTGGCCCGAAGCGCTCTTAGTGCGGGTTGTTTGCCCAGGCCAGACCGTCGACGCCGTCACCAGCGGCGATGTGTTGCGACACGGCGAAGGACGTAGTGTCGAAGGCGACGATTGTCTTGCTGCGCATGCAGGAGACGTAGGCGACGTGGCCGTCGGGGCGGAGGAGGATGGCCTGCGGGCCGGGTGGGGTGTCGATGAGGCGGGCCAGCGTGAGTGTGTGGAGATCAATGACGGCGACCTGATCGATCGCGGGAAGGGCGAGGAGGAGGGAGTGGCCGTCAGCGGTGGCGGCGGCTCCGTAGCCATCTGCGGGCAGCGGGATGCGGGTCTTGACGGAGTTAGTGGCTGAGTCAATGATGTCGAGCTCCGGCTTATCGACCGCGGAGGTGAAGACGAGGGCGCCGTCGTTCGAGATGGCGATGCGCTGGACCTGTTTGGAGACCGGGATGATGGTGGCGACCTTGCGGGTTTGGAGGTCGAGGACGGAGACGGTGCCGGTGGAGACGTTTGCGGTGTAGGCGCGGCGGCCGTCGGGCGAGAGGACAAACATGTGGGACTGCGGCTCGCCGGTGGGAACCGAGCCGACGACCTTGAGCGTCTTCGGATCGAGGATGGCGATGGCGTTGTCGAGCTCGGCGGAGACGTAGAGAAGACCGTCGGCGGGATTGATGAGGGCTTTGTGGGGACGGACGCCATGGCCGAGGTCGATGACGTGGGCGATGCGGCGGGCGGCGAGATCGACGGTGAGGATCTCGTGGCCGTCGGTACCGGGCTTGCCGACGCCGGAGTTGCCGTAGATAGGGATGAAGACGGTGCGGCCGTCGGGCGAGGTGGCGAGCTCGTGACCGGTGACGTGCTCTTCAGGAAGGACGGCGATCTCTTTGCCGGCGAGTGGGTCGATGATGCTGAGGGTGTTGGCGTACTGGTTGGTGGCGAGCAGGAGGCCGGACGGTGCGGTGGGCATAGGGGTTTGTGCGAGAAGTGTGGGGGCGAGCAGAAGGGTGGCGGCGCGGAGAAGGAGCGGCATACGGGGCGAAGGTATCACGTTGTGTGTGCCATGAGCACGCAGAGTGTGCGGGGGTGTTCCGCCTTTGGCGGGCTCGGGGTTAGAGTGACAAGCTCGATAAGGGTGGGATTTTGTGGGGGGTGTACGTCGCTACGCTCCGTCGTGAAAGACAAATGCGGGGATTCTTTGCTGCGCTCAGAATGACAAGCTAAAAACAAAAGCGAGAAGCAGGTTCTTCGCTGCGCTCAGAATGATAAACAAACGAACGCTGCATGATAGACAAACGAACGCTGCATGATAGACAAACGAACGCTGCATGACAAACAGAGAACGCGGCATGACAACAAAGAACGCTGCGCTTAGTTCTGGCGATCGACAAGGTATTGGGCGATGGCTTTGAGGTCGTTGGCGGCGGGGCCGAGGGGCTCGAGGGCGGCGAAGGCGTCGGCGATGAGTTGCTGGGCGTCATGGATCGATCGATCGACTCCGAAGACGGCGGGCCAGGTGGCCTTGGTGACGGCGGTATCCTTGCCGGCGGTTTTGCCGAGCTGGGCGGACTCCTGTGTGATGTCGAGGATGTCGTCAACAATTTGGAAGGCGAGGCCGGCGTTCTGGCCGAAGGTGCGGAGGCGATCGAGGGTGTTGTGCGAGGCTCCGGCGATGTGGCCTCCGGCGACGATCGAGACGGTGATCAGGGCTCCGGTCTTGGCGCGGTGGATCTGCTCGACGAGGGCGGCGGTCGGAGTTTGACCTTCGGACTCGAGATCGACGACCTGACCGCCGATCATGCCGGGCGCCTGGCCGGCGGGGAAGTCTAGGTCGACCTCTGGGGGGGCGGGGCCGACACCGGTTCCGACCGCGCTAGCGATCTCCTTGAGGATGTCGATGGTGGTGATGGCGGGGCAGTCGAGGCGGGCGATGGTGTGGAAGGCGAGGGTCTGGAGGGCGTCGCCGGCGAGGATGGCGATGGCTTCGCCGAAGACCTTGTGGCAGGTGGGCTGGCCGCGGCGGAGGTCGTCGTTGTCGAGAGCAGGAAGATCGTCGTGGATGAGGGAGTAGGTGTGCAGCATCTCAAGCGCGGCACCGAGCTCGACGGCGGCCTGCTCTGCTGGGACTGATGCAGGGCCGAAGTTGCTGGCGAGGCGCCAGCCCTCAAAGGCGAGGACGGGCCGGAGGCGCTTGCCGCCGGCGAAGACGCTATGGCGCATGGCGCGATGGATCGAGTGCGGGGCGGTGCCGGGCGAGGGTAGAAGCCGCTCGAGAGCGCGGTCCGTGCGCTCGGCGCCGGTACGAATGAGTTCTTGTACGTGCGATGGCATGGAGCCTAGATGATACGCGAGGGTGGGACGGCTCGGGCAAGATGCGTTGCAGGATATAAAGGCGGACGGTTCAGGCGGCGAGGGGTCGTCGCCGGCGCAGGAGGAGGGCGGCGGTGAACAGACCGGCAGCGAGAGAGAGACCGTCCGCGAGGAGCTCGGCGGTGGGTGTGTGCTGCGAGAGAACGATGTGATGGCGGCCGGCGGGAAGAGGTAGGGTGAGGAGGCCATCGGCACGGTGATTGCGCTCGGAGTCGAGGCTGCCATCGACCATCACGCGCCAGGTTGGATAGTCGCGGAGGTTGAGAAGGAGCAGGCTGGGGCGAGTGAGATTGAGTGAGAGTGAGAGTGGGGCGGGGCCGGGCAGAGAGGCTTTCGGGGGTGGGGTGTCGTCGTCAATGCCGGCGGGGAGAAGGCGGAAGGGCGGGTTGTTGTCTTTGAGCGAGTCGTTGTCGGCGAGGGTGGGGGTGTACTCGTCGGTGGGCTCCTCGCCGGCGGGCGAGTGGAAGAGCGCGAAGGGGGACTGAGGGGTGTCTTCTAGGTCGCAGACCTGATGGAAGCTTTGGAAGGAAAGGACGCCGAGGAGAGTGGGGAGGGTGAGGGCGAGAGCGGTTATGGGAAGACGGTGGAGTGGGAGGGCGCGGATCGCGAGCGCGAGAGCGAGGACGGCGATGGGCGCGAGCAGGGCGAGAAGGCGCCAGGGGAACTGCAGGAAGGCGAGTTGCGGCAGGTTGTGCCAGAGCGGGAGGCTGAGCGGGGTTAGGAGAAACGCGATGAGGGCGGTGAGGATGGCGAGGAGCGGAAGCGGTTCCGAGCGCTTTGGGAGGACGGCAGCCAGAAGGCAGGCTGTGACGGCGGTGAGAAGCAGGCTAAGAGCGAGCAGGCTGGCGGTGTGGAGGACGGCGTCGTGGAAGGCGTCGGCGGTGTGGTGGAAGAGGGTGTTGTCGTCGGGGCGGAGGCCGGGAAGGATGGCCATGGCGATCTGGACCCAGGGGCGTTCAAGAAAGACGGGGACGAGATAGAAGGCGGCGAGGGCGAAGGCGAGCAGACTGGCGGCGATGGCTCGAAGGGCGAGGGCCGGCGCCTGTTGGCGAGCGGTACGGGAGCGGATAGCGGGGACGAGACGGAGGAGAACGACCAGCAGGACGGTGTAGGAGCCGATGACGGCGGCGGGGGCGTTGGTGAGCCAGAGCAGGGCGAGAGGGATGGCGAGGGCGGGGATGCTGAGGACGGGCGAGGACTCGGTCGGGGCGGGGAGGAGGGCGGCTAGGAGCAGTGGGAGAAGGGCGGCGGCGAGGAGCTCGGCGAAGGCGGAGCGCTCAAAGGCGGTGAAGAGGGTGTAGGGGTTGGCGAGGTAGAGGATGGCGGCGAGGGTGGCGGTCTGGGGTGAGACGAAGCGTCGGGCGAGGTGGTGCATGGACGCACCGGCGGCGGTGAGGGCGAGCCAGATGAAGAGGATGGGGACGGCGGCGAAGGCCTGTTGGGGTGGAAGATTGGCGATTGAGCCGAGCCATGAGGCCATAAGGGTGAGCAGGGCGCCGAGGGTCCAGGAGAGCGGCGGGTAGAAGACGAAGCGGGGCTCGCCTGCGCCATAGGCGGGGGAGAAGGCCCATCTTGGATGCGGGTTGCCGTGGGCGAACTGGCGGGCGGCCTCCTGCCAGCTGAGCAGGTGGAAGCTGAGATCGTGGCCGCAGGACGGGCCGTGCAGGAGCAAGGGATGGAGGGCGAGCAGGGCGGCGAGGGGGATGAGGAGAAAGGCCGGCCGATCGCGCGTCATGAGGTGAGGGTAGCGCAAATCTCGATGGAGGCAGCGCGTTGGGGGACCGGTCAGATAGGACGAAGGGGCTGGTGCGCAAAGGCCGGCAGCTCGACAGTGATGGAGTCGCCTGGGTGGACGACGCCACTGTGCAGCACGATGGCCATAACGCCGGCGCGGGGCTGCTTCGTGCCAGGAACGAAGGATGCTTGCATGAGGCCGGGGCGGAGTTTATCGAGCTGTTTGCACGGCGTTCTTAGGCCGGTGAGCTCGACGATCGCGTGCTGGCCGAGATAGAGCCTGGTTCCGAGTGGGAGGAGCAGAAGTTGGAGAGAGCGGGTGGTGATGTTTTCGCCGAGCTGACCGGGGTTGAGCGGATCGAGATGGGGAGCTTCGGTTGCGAGAGTGTCCAGGAACTCGGCTTCGAGGAGGTGGATCTGCGAGCGATTGGGCGCGGCGGGATTGCGGCGCACGAGGTAGCGATGGCGGACGGTCGCGCCGCAGTGTGCGTCGCCTTCCACGCCGAGGCCGGCGAGCAGGTGGATCGAGGGCTGGGGGAGTTTGAAGAAGGCGTGCTTCGGGTTGAGGTGGACGGCGACGATGGCGGGGGTGGGCATGGTTATGCGTCGCTACGCTCCGCCGCAAAGGCGAGATGCGGGGATTCTTCGCTATGCTCACAATGACAAACAAGAAATGCAAGAGCAAGCGGCCAGAGCTGCCGGAGTTGCATTGCGTGTACGTCGCCACGCTTCGTTGTAAAGGCGAGAAGCAGGTTCTTCGCTGCGCTCAGAATGACAACAAGAAAAGCTTTAAATACATCAGCTGAGGCGGCAGAAACTACAGCGTGACACGCAATCCTGGACTTCTGTTAGCGGAGCTGTGCGGTTTGGCTGGTGGCGGGCATGTTTTTTGCAAACCAGTCGAGGGTGCGCTTGCTGCGGTCGGCGATATGGCTGGGATCGCGGAAGCCGTGGCCCTCGTTGGGGTAGATGACGAGCTGGGTTTTGACGCCTTCGGCGCGGAGAGCGTGCCAGAACTCGAAGCTCTGCGGGGCAGGGCACTCGCCGTCGCGATCGCCGACGATGACGAGCGTGGGGGTGGTGACCTTCTTGATGAACTCGATGGCCGAGGACTTGGCGTAGACGGCTGGATCGTCATAGACGCTGGCGCCGAAGAAGGGGGTCATCCATTCGTCGATCGAGTTTTCGCCGTAGTAGCTCTTCCAGTCGGAGATGCCGGCGCCGGCGACGGCGGCGTGAAAGCGATGGGTCTGGGTGACGGCGAACATGGTCATGAAGCCGCCGTAGCTCCAGCCGGTAAGGCCCTCGCGAGCCTTGTCGACCGAGACCTTTTTCTCGACGGCGTCCATGCCGGCGAGGATGTCGCGCAGATCGCCGTAGCCGAAGTCCTTGATGTTGGCCTGGGTGAACTTTTCGCCCTGGCCGAAGGAGCCGCGTGGGTTGGGTTGAAAGACAAAGTAGCCGGCTTCGGCGTAGCTGGACTCGGCACTATAGCGGGCACCAATGGAGGCAGAGGGGCCACCGTGCACGCTGACGATCAGGGGATAGGTGCGATGGCTGTCGTAGTTGATTGGATAGGTGAGCCAGCCCTGGACGCTGTACCCTTCGTTGGTCCACTCGATCGATTCGGTCTTGGCAGTTGCTGTGTGCGCGCCGTCGTTGAGGTGAGTGACCTGCTTGAGGGCGGTAATGGGGCCGGCCCAGACCTCGGGAGGAGTGTCGAAGGAGGAACGGACGACGGCGATCTCGCCGCTGCGAGCGGTGGAGACGGTGTCCTTGATGCCGCCGGACGAGAGGGAGCCAAGGTAGCGAAGATCGCTGCCCTTTTCTTCGGCCTGTCTTTGCGTGTCGTAGAGGAAGACGTGGGTGTAGCCGCGGGCGTCTTCAGAGATCTCAACGGTATGGTCGCCGGTCCAGCGGAACCAGGCGGGGCTGGCGGGGCGATCCGGGGTGAGATTCTTTGGGGCGCCGCCGTCGCGAGCGGAGATGGTGTAGAGGTCGCCGCCGGTCGAGCCCTGGTCGCTCATGAGGCCGCCGATGAAGGCGATCTGTTTACCATCGGGAGAGAAGCGGGGGACGGCGATCTGCAGGCCGTGGAGCGGGCCGGCGATCTTCGTGGTGTCAAGCAGGGAACGGGGCGGCGCGCCGGCGCTGGCGGGCTGTATATACAGCTGCGCGATCCACCAGGTGTTTTCGCCTGGAGGGTTGGCGGCGATGTAGGTGATCTGCTGCGCATCGGGCGCCCAGTCGAACTCGTAGATGTGCAGGCTTGCGGGCGTGATGGTCTCTGCATTGCCGGTAGAGACGTCTGCCGCAGCGACGCGCTGGATCTCGACGCCGTCTTCGCCGATGACGCCGGCCCAGGGCTTCATGGCGTCGAGCGCGCCGGCGGAGCGGGTGGCGTTCTCGACAAAGAGGAAGCCGATCCGTTTGCCGTCAGGCGACCAGGCGAGCTGCTGCAGGTTGCCGCTTACATGCGTGAGCTGCCGCGTCTTGCCGGTGGCAGGGCTGTAGAGGAAGATCTGCTGTTGCCGGTTGGCGTTCGCGCCGCAGCTGGACAGAAAGGCAAGTTGGGCGCTGTCCGGCGACCACACGGGAGAGGAGCTGGCGCAGGTGCCTTTGGGCGAGATGACCTTTGCGGCGCCGGCGTCTGCCATTACGGAGAGCGAAATCTGCGACGCGTCCCGGGGCCCTGCGGTCCAGGCGACACTCTTCGCGTCAGGCGAGATAGCGGTCGAGGTGGGTGTCTGGATATGGGGGGTGGATTGTGAAAGGGCAGGGACACACAGGGAGAATGCGGCAGCGAGAAGCGGCAGAGAGAGGGGATGCGGAGGCATGTTTTAGGCTAGCATGCGGAGATCAAGCGGAGCAGTCACTGTGGAGAGCAGGGGCAAGGATACGGGCAGACAGTTGGGCGACACCCCATATACGGAAGAAGAAGTTGACACCGGCCGCTTAGCTGTTTCAGGGATCTTATTTCAGCTGATTCTTGACCCAGCAAGACTTTCTTGTTATCTTTACGACTGCCCAGGACGCTATACTGTACCGTGTCTGAAGCCAAGGGTAGAGCTGAGTCTGCATCTCCTCCGCATTCGTGTGGTTTGAGATACACTTCAGCCTGAAGTAAATACCGCAGGGAAATATGCTGGCGTGGCTATTGTAAGCGGCAGGATTTCCGGTTGTTCTGCGGCCTTTCGCATCGAGCACTGCGACACTCACCGCTCGG
Organism: uncultured Acidobacteriaceae bacterium; assembly: GCA_964244225.1. GTDB lineage: Bacteria > Acidobacteriota > Terriglobia > Terriglobales > Acidobacteriaceae > Edaphobacter. The sequence goes on along the minus strand of CAXTJC010000046.1, from coordinate 3,500 downwards.
TGAGCTATGCGGGCCGAAACAGCGAAACGGAGCCGGCTATGGGGGAGACTCCTACACGCGGTCACCGTCGCCTGTTCCCAACGGAAGTGTATGGAAAGTGAAGTTTTGATTAGGAGCGGTTTGGTTCCTGATCGTATCGAGCGCGAATGCGTTCGTTTCCGCGGAAGTACGCCGAAGCGAATGAATCGTGATCCGAAGTTTAGTGCAATAGGCGCTGCGCGGTGTGCAGTTCCTATTGAACGCAGTTGTGAAGGAGTCAGAGTGCCTACGTTCCATCAGCTTGTAAAGCAGGGCCGCACGCCAACCCGTTATAAGACCGCCAGCCCGGCACTGCAGGGCTCACCGCAGCGACGCGGCGTGTGCACCCGTGTGTACACGCAAACACCGAAGAAGCCGAACTCGGCTCTTCGCAAGGTCGCGCGTGTTCGGCTGACAAACGGTATCGAGGTGACGACGTATATTCCAGGTATTGGACACAACCTGCAGGAGCACTCCATCGTGCTAATCCGCGGCGGGCGTGTGAAGGATTTGCCGGGCGTTCGCTATCACGTTGTGCGGGGAACGCTGGATTCAGTTGGCGTGGCAAACCGCAAGCAGAGCCGGTCGAAGTATGGCGCGAAGCGCCCGAAGGCAGCGGCAAGCAAGTAAGTTTCTGTAACTCTGTAACAGAGAGTCGTAGCTAAGCAAACAGGTTCAGGCGCTTGAGATGTCTACGGCCCTGAAGGAAGACGAGAAGGAAGAGATGCCGAGAAAAGGGTATATCGCAAAACGTGAGGTCGCAGCAGATCCGGTTTACAGCTCGACGCTGGTGACGAAATTCGTGAACTCGATGATGTGGGGCGGGAAGAAGTCGACGGCTCAGGGAATCTTCTACGAGGCGATGACGAATTTGGAGCAGAAGGGCGGCGACGAAGCTCTAAAGCTCTTCAAGAAGGCCATCGAAAACGTGAAGCCTCTGCTTGAGGTAAAGAGCAGGCGGGTTGGCGGAGCGAACTACCAGGTTCCGATCGAAGTACTGCCGGAGCGGCGTACCTCGCTCGCGATTCGCTGGCTGGTGAACTATGGCCGGGCGCGAGGCGAGAAGGGCATGGTCGACAAGCTTACGGCGGAGTTACTCGACGCGGCTAACGGCCGTGGTGCTGCCATGAAGAAGAAGGAAGATGTCCATCGTATGGCTGAGGCGAATAAGGCGTTTGCACACTATCGCTGGTAGGCAGAACTCGAAGTTAGAATTCTCGTTTGATTGTTTTTAGTCTTTATTGAATAAAGCACAGCGGACTATGTGTCCGCAGAAGAGATAGACGACCGTGCCACGCACTACACCTCTCAATCGCTGCCGAAATATCGGGATCATGGCGCACATCGACGCCGGCAAGACAACGACGACCGAGCGCATACTTTTTTATACGGGTATCACACACCGCATCGGAGAGGTGCACGAAGGCACGGCGACGATGGACTGGATGGAGCAGGAGCAGGAGCGCGGGATCACGATCACCTCCGCTGCAACCACCTGCACCTGGAACGGCATTCGCATCAACATCATCGATACACCCGGCCACGTGGACTTTACGGCCGAGGTGGAGCGGTCTCTGCGCGTGCTTGATGGCGCGGTAGCCTGTTTTGACTCCGTGCAGGGCGTGCAGCCGCAGTCGGAGACGGTATGGCGGCAGGCGAACAAGTACAAGGTTCCGCGTATCTGCTTCATCAACAAGATGGATAAGGCAGGCGCCAACTTTGAGTACGCCACGTCAACGATCGTTCAGCGGCTGGGTGCGCGGGCGATCCCGATTCAGCTGCCGATCGGTGAAGAGTCAAAGTTTGCCGGTGTGGTCGATCTGGTTGAGATGCGAGCCATTCTTTGGCATGACGAGACCATGGGGGCAAAGTACTCGGTCGAAGAGGTTCCTGCTGCCTTGAAAGACAAGGCAATAGAGTTCCGGAATCAGCTCATTGAGGCAATCGCCGACTCTGACGATGAGGTGATGAATGCCTTTCTTGAGGGTGAGGAGATCTCGGTTGCACAGATCAAGCGCGCCCTTAGGAAGGCCACGATCAGCATGAACGTCTTCCCGGTGCTGTGCGGCTCGTCCTTCAAGAATAAGGGCGTACAGACGCTGCTCGATGCCGTCGTCGAGTACCTGCCCAGCCCGCTCGATGTGCCGCCGATCGAAGGATCGAACCCGGACAACATGGAGGAGAAGAAGCCTCGTCCCGCTGACGACAAGGCTCCCTTCGCGGCTCTCGGGTTCAAGATCATGACCGACCCCTTTGTCGGGCAGCTGATCTTTATCCGGGTGTACTCGGGACAGCTGAAGACCGGGGACTCGGTGCTCAACCCGCGTACCGGAAAGACGGAGCGTATCGGCCGCCTGCTGAAGATGCACGCAAACAAGCGGGAGGAGATCACCGAGATTCTTGCGGGGGATATCTGTGCGGCGGTGGGCCTGAAGAACCTGATTACCGGGGACACGATCTGCACGGACAAGGATCCGGTCGTTCTTGAGTCCATTGACTTTCCGAAACCAGTTATTGCTGTGGCCGTCGAGCCGAAGACAAAGGTGGATCAGGAGAAGATGGGAATGGCGCTGGCAAAGCTGGCGCAGGAAGACCCGACTTTCAAGGTGCATACGGATCCGGACTCGGCACAGACGATCATCTCCGGCATGGGCGAACTGCATCTCGAGATCATCGTGGATCGCATGATGCGCGAGTATAAGGTGGAGGCCAACGTAGGCAAGCCGCAGGTTGCCTACCGCGAGACCATCCGCTCAAACGCGGAGGCCGAGGGTAAGTACATTCGGCAGACAGGCGGATCGGGCAACTACGGTCATGCGAAGATTCGCATCGAGCCGAATGAGCCAGGCAAGGGGTACGAGTTCTCGAACGACACCAAGGGCGGAACGATTCCCAAAGAGTACATCAAGCCGATCGATCAGGGCATTCAGGATGCGATGCTGCGCGGCATTCTGGCCGGTTACGAAATGGTCGATATCAAGGTGTCGCTCTATGACGGCAGCTACCATGACGTTGATTCAAACGAAATGGCCTTCAAGATTGCCGGGTCAATGGCCTTCAAGGAGGCGGCGCGCAAGGCGAAGCCGGTACTGCTGGAGCCGGTGATGGCGGTTGAGGTGACGGTTCCAGAAGAGTATATGGGAACGATCATCGGCGATTTGAACTCGCGCCGCGGCCGGATCGAAGGTATGGAAATGATTGGCGGAGTGCAGGCCGTGAAGGCGACGGTTCCGCTGAGCAATATGTTCGGGTATGCCACGGCCATGCGCGGATCGACCCAAGGCCGAGCAAACTTCTCGATGGAGTTCAAGCAGTACGAAGAGGCTCCTCGATCGGTTTCGGAAGAGATCATAGCGAAGGTTCAGGGTAAGGAAGAGAAGTAGTTCGGGTATGTCGATATCTGACCGTTCGGTCACAAAAGAGTTTCAGGGAGAGGGTCATCATGGGTAAGGAGAAGTTTGATCGATCGAAGCCGCACGTGA
>CAXTJC010000045.1:0-11074 GCA_964244225.1 uncultured Acidobacteriaceae bacterium | reverse complement strand
ATCCCAGTTCTTGACTTGATGGACAACCTATTGAAACTTCACAGCTAAAGCCGCAGACTGACAGGCCCGAACCAGCCCTCAGACCGTGATCCCCTTCACATACTCCGCATCCACCCTCAGCGACTCCATCGGCGCCATATTGAACGCCTCCTGCTCCACAAAGCAGTGCTTGATCTGGCTCCTGTCCGCCGCCGCGAAGATCACTCGGTAGTCAGTCGTCCCCTGCCCCAGCTCCGCCGCCTTCGGCCGCTCGTCCGCTGCGGCAGAGGCCTCCTTCGGCTTAAAATCCTTCACATGCAGCATCGAGATCCGCGTCGGATACTTCTTCAAGTACGACACCGGATCGCCGCCGCCCACCTTCACCCAGCCGCAGTCCAGCTCCATCGTCACCAGCGCGGGATCCGTCAACTTCAGCAGCTCGTCATACGGCACCATCCCGTCCACCTGCTGGAACTCCGCAACATGGTTGTGATAACCAAACCGCATCCCCGCCGCCTTCACCTTCTTGCCGAACATGTTGAACTCGCCCGCGTTCCAGCGCCAGTCCTCCATCGTCAGCGGAGCTCCATGCCCGCTGGCCGGCTGCGCCGCCGGGTCCTTGTGCCCGGGCGACGAGCAGATGATGTACTCCGCCCCCAGCACCTTGTGAAACGCAATGATCTCGTCGATCCGCGCATGCAGCTCTGCCGAAGGATAGTGCCCGCTCACACAGCGCAGCCCCGCCGCCTGCATATCCTTCTTCACCTCATCCGCCGTGTGCTTGTAGAAGCCCGCCGCCTCCACCTCTTTGTAACCCAGCGCCGCCACCTGCTTCAGCGTGCCCTCATAGTCCGTCGGCAGCAGCTCACGCACCGAATACAGCTGCAGCCCCAGCGGCAAGCCAAACGGCGAGCCCAACAGCGTCCTCGCGTCCAACATCGTCGCAGCCCCCATCACGGCCCCAAAAGCAGCCCCAGTCCCTTGCAAAAACTCACGTCGCGTCTGTCCCTGCACGCACTCTCCTTCGACCTCGCGCGGCAGCTCATCACCCGCGCAGAGGCCAGACCAAACTACACCATTCCTCCATCGCCTATCCACTCGACCACCATCCTGCCCTCACCGCACCCCAATCACCCCCAGCATCCTTCCAGTCACCCCCTTCTCCGCCCGATGCGAAAAGTATCGCCTCCGTCCCTCGTCATCGCGCGAGCAAGCCGTACACTCCCCCATCACCGTGACGTCCGCCGCCGGCACCCCGGCCGCCACCAGTTGCCGCCGGTTCGCCTCCCACAGGTCCAGCCGCCACTGCCCGAAGCGCCCCGCCGGCAGCAGAACCACCCGTCCCCCGAGCTCCTTTTCCCGGCCTGCTATTCCGCATTCCCTGTTTCCTGCTCCCTGCCCCTCAAAAGCCGCCCGCACCTCCTCCCCTACCTCATAGCAGCAGGGGCCGATCGACGGACCCACCGCCGCAATGCAATCCTGCGCCCGTGTCCCAAACGCCTCCCGCATTCGCTCCAGTCCCACCCTCGCCATACCCGCCGCCGTCCCTCGCCATCCGGCATGGAATGCGCCAGCCACTCTCAGCCGCCGATCAGCCACCAGCAGCGGCACGCAGTCCGCCGCCCCAACCCCTAGCAACACCTGCGGCACCCGCGTTATCAGCCCATCCGCCTCCCACTGCCCACGACCATCCGCCATCGCCCCAGCCAGGTTCTCCGCCGTCACCTCGCGGACCTCAACCCCATGCACTTGCTTTGGCACCACCAGCTTCCAACCCTCCGCACCGGCCGCTTGCAGCAGCCGCCGCCGGTTCTCCGCAACAGCCTCAGCCGCATCATGCTTCACAAAGCCGAGATTGAGCGCACCTCCTGCGTTAACCTCAGCAAAAACCTGCGAAATTCCCCCGAAACGCGTGCTGAATCCCGCCAAAATCCACTCGATAGCACCCCATTTCGGTACTTTTCGCAACAGGTTCTGTCCGACATCTTGACCCCTTCGATCCACCGGTACCTCCGCAACTGCTTAAAAAAATAAGCTCCAGTCCTCATTCCCGCACGTCTAAAGTCCTGTAACTTGCAGCCGATGGCATCACGCTTGCCCGCCATCCATCGCAAAAGCCTTGTTCTAACAATACCTTGCATTGAAGGCCGAAGGATCGTAGGATTGCGCCACCTTTGGCTAGACCCGAGTTCACCGTGCCTACACGAAACGTTCAGCTTCTCCGCTCCCGGATCGGCAAAGTCTGTATAGCGCTCACCGGCGCAACATCTGAAGAACTGTTGCGCAAAGCCGATAACGCCTTGCGTGACAGCAACTTCCTGGAGTTCCGGCTCGACTACCTGGCCCTTCCCCAGAGCGCTCTGCCCGCCATCAAGACCTTCCTGGCAGATTATGGGACGACGACCGCCATCGCCACCTGCCGCCGCTCGTCCGATGGTGGCAAATTTGCCGGCAAGCTGTCCGAAGAGCTGGCTATCCTGATTGAGGCCGCCGCCGCCGGATGCCAGATCGTCGACCTGCCGCTCGAGTCTGCCGAAGCCCTGTCCTCTGCCGACCTCGATCGCCTACGCGATACTGGCGCTGCCATCCTGCTGAGCCATCACGACTTCGCCATCACAAAAGACCTCGAGCAGATCGCGCAGCGAGCGCAGAAGCTCAACCCCGACTTCATCAAGATCGTCCCCACCGCCAAGCACCTCTCCGACAACCTCCTCCTGATCCGCTTTCTCGAAAGAATGGCCGACTCCACCAATATCGTCGGCATCTGCATGGGCGATGCCGGGGTGATCTCGCGCGTTCTGGGTGTTCGCGCTGGGTCCGCCTTCACCTTTGCCGCCGTCAGCGAAGGAGACGAGACGGCCCCCGGGCAGATCACGGCCCGGGCTCTGCTCGACACCTATCGGATCGACCAGGTTGACGCGGCAACCAAGGTCTACGGTGTCGCCGGCAATCCGGTCCTTCACTCGCTCTCCCCGCTCATGCTGAACACGGCGTTTCGCCGCGAGACCATCAACGCCGTCTACCTCGCGCTGCAGACATCGAAGATACAAGACCTGTTAAAGCTGGTGCACGAGATCCCTTTGCAGGGCCTGAGCGTAACCATGCCGCTCAAGACAGAGATCCTTCCCTTTCTTGAACATACAGATCCACTGACCGCGAAGATCGGCGCCTGCAACACCGTTCTACGAGCGCAGGACGGCAAGCTCTACGGCTTCAACACCGACGTTGCGGGCATCTTGACGCCGTTGGAGAAGCGCTTCAGCAGCCTGAAGGGAATCAAGGCTCTCGTGCTGGGCGCAGGTGGTGCCGCGCGCGCAGCGATCTTTGGCCTGCGCGACAAGGGTGCCGAAGTCCACATTCTGAACCGCACGCCCGAAACAGCGCAAAAACTGGCCCGGCAAGCCGGCGCGAAGACGATTAAGCGCGAGCAGCTGCTTAAGGCCGACTTCGACGTGATCATCAACGCAACACCGGTGGGGATGGAAGGCGGCAAGCCAGTCTCCCCGCTGGCTGCCGAGGAACTGCGAACCAAGCTGGTCTTCGATCTCGTCTATAATCCGATTGAAACGCCGCTGCTCCGTCTGGCGCGGCAGCAGAACATACCGGTCATCACCGGGATTGAGATGTTCATCCAGCAAGGCGCACGCCAGTTTGAGATATGGACGGGCAAGCCGGCTCCCGAGGAGGAAATGCTCCGGGTGGTTCTGCACGCTCTTCGTCAGACAGCTCCGCCGTCCGGGGCACATGATATGTCGCCGGCACAGACGAGCGCAGTCGCCGCGGAAGACGAGAAGAAGACTCCAGAAGCCTCGCCAGGTGCAGTAGCCAAACTAAAGAAAGTGGCGTCTGGATCAAGCGTGAAATCTGCAAATACAGCGGTGAATCCAGCTAAGCGGAAAAGGGCTTCCTAGAACGAAGTTTCTTTGCGGGTTGGATCCCCGCTGCAAATCATCCGCAGCAAAGAAGAATTGGCGTTGCTCACATCTTCCTTCCTAAGCTGTTATGCCAAGCTTGATGTATGCGGCGTACCTACTTTGCTGAGGCCAGTTTCTCCTCGGCCTCGCGGGCCGCAGCGTTGGCATCGTCATACGCCTGCCCGTCATCGCCGGCCTCCTGCCATGCCTTCTGTGCACTCTGCAGATCCTGCTCCGCTTGGCCGCGATCGATCTCTTCCGGCTTCAACGCCTCTTCCGCCAGAATCGTCACCCGCTCCGGCAGAACCTCCGCAAACCCCCATGCCACGAAGAAGGTCTGCTCGCCCGCCTCTCCACCATGCAGGCGAACCTCTCCCGCGCCAAGCTCCGCCAGCAGCGGGGCATGCCCGTACAGGGCCTCAAGATAGCCTGCAGAGCTTGGCAGCTCTACGGCATCGGCTGTGGAATCAAGCAGAACCCGGTCCGGTGTCACCAGTCGTACCGCCAGCCTTCCGCTCGTATTGGATGTCTCTGCCATATGGGTTCCGTGGGCTTCTTCGGTTGAGTTGGCCGGCCACCAGACCGGCCATCTGGGCTAGGCCGTCTGCTTCATCTTTTCGGCTGCGGCAAGTACATCTTCAATGCCGCCCTTGAGATAGAAAGCCTGCTCCGGAATGTCATCGTGCTTGCCTTCGATGATCTCCTTGAAGGAGCGGACGGTATCTTCGACCTTGACGTAGGCGCCGGGGATGCCGGTAAAAATCTCAGCCACGTGGAAGGGCTGCGAGAGGAAGCGTTGCACCTTCCGAGCCCGTGCGACCGTGACCTTATCATCTTCCGAGAGTTCATCGATACCAAGGATAGCGATGATGTCTTGCAAGTCCTTGTATCGCTGAAGAATGCGCTTTACTCCTTGAGCGACATCGTAGTGCTCCTGGCCCACAGCGCGCGGGGACAGAATACGCGAGGTGGACGCCAGCGGGTCGACCGCCGGGTAAATACCCAGCTCCGACAGAGGCCGCGACAGCAACATGGTCGCGTCCAGATGAGCGAAGGTGGTCGCCGGTGCCGGATCGGTGAAGTCGTCAGCCGGCACATAGACGGCCTGTACCGAAGTGACAGACCCTTTCTTGGTTGACGTGATGCGCTCCTGCAACTCGCCCATCTCAGTCGCAAGGTTTGGCTGATAGCCGACGGCCGAAGGCATGCGGCCGAGCAGCGTTGAGACCTCGGATCCGGCCTGGGTGAAGCGGAAGATGTTGTCGATAAACAGCAGCGTATCCGCCCCCTCTTCGTCGCGAAAGTACTCGGCGACGGTGAGGCCGGTAAGCGCCACGCGCAGACGCGCCCCAGGAGGCTCGGTCATCTGGCCATAGATCAGTGCGGCTTTGCTCTTCGAGAAGTCCTTGAGATCGATAACGCCGGACTCCTGGAACTCATGCCAGAGGTCATTACCCTCGCGCGTTCGCTCTCCAACACCGGCGAAGACCGAAAAGCCGCCATGATTGGTCGCTACATTGTTAATCAGCTCCTGAATGACAACAGTCTTGCCCACGCCGGCGCCGCCGAACAGACCGATCTTGCCGCCCTTCAAAAACGGAAGGATCAGGTCGACGACTTTAATCCCAGTCTCAAACATCTCCTCCGACGTGGACTGCTCATCAAATGCCGGTGCCTGGCGATGAATGGGGCGGTGCTCTTTCGCGTTCACCGGGCCAAGCTCGTCCACCGGCTCCCCGAGCACGTTGAGCACGCGGCCGAGCGTCTCGCGGCCGACCGGGACTTTAATCCCGGCGCCGAGGTCGATGGCCTTCATGCCGCGCACCATGCCCTCGGTCGCCTCCATGGCGATGCAGCGAACCCGGCCTTCGCCGATGTGCTGCTGTACTTCAACCACAACATTAAGAGGTTTGGGTATGTTAAAGCCCTCGCTCGAGATCCGAAGCGCCTGAAAGATCGGCGGCATTCTGGATTCTTCAAACTGAACGTCAACGGCCGGGCCGCTGATCGAAATAACTTTACCGATATTTTCCTGAGTCTCTACCATAGCTCTCTCTCGTTACAGCGCCGCGGCGCCGCTGACAATCTCGATAATCTCTTTGGTAATAGCCGCCTGACGCACACGGTTCATGGTCAAACTGAGCGAATCGATCAACTCGCCGGCGTTCTTGGTTGCAGCGTCTGTCGCCGTCATGCGGGCCGCATGCTCGGCTGCCACACTCTCCAGCAATGCGTGAAAGATCTGCGTTGACACGTAGCGCGGCATCAGGTTGCGGAAGAGCTGCTGCGGGTCCTGATCGAAGATGTAATCGACATCGGCGGTCCCAAACTTCTTCGCCTCTTCATCCATCTCGCTCGTCTCCGCCGCATCGACATTGACACCGGAGTCGCGCGCCGCCTTCGCTGCCGCTTCCCTCTCATCACCCGTCATCTCCTGAAGGGATGTCGTCTCATGCTCGCCGAGCTTCTTGATCGGCAGCAGCTTTTCAACCACAACCCGCTGCGACAGCACGGACTTGAACTCGTTGAAGACGATGTAGACCGAGTCGATCTCCGTCCGCTCATACCGCTCCACGATCGTGCGGCCCAGCTTTGCGACCTCCTCGAACGTGGCCTTCACCAGTAGGTCGGAGTGTTCCGCGGCGACTTCAATGGGCTCCGCGCGGTGTCGGATAGTCTCATAGTGTGTTGCGAGATCATTGTCATAGTGCTCTTCCGTTCGCTCATAGTTCGCCGCCGGATAGCGCCTCTTGTAGAGCCCGATCGCCTTCCGGCCGATCGGCTCAAGATCGACGCTTTGGCCCTGTCTCCGGCGATCGTCGATAAAGCGCTGCGCGGCTTTGCCGATATTCGAGTTGAAGCCGCCGGCAAACCCCTTATCGCCGGCGATGACCAAGATGAGAACGTTCTTCTCCTCGCGTTCCACCAGCAGCGGATGCATCACGTCGCCGGTCTCTTCGTTGTAGAGATCCGTCCGGCGCACCAAGCTTTCGAGCACGTTGACCAGCATGCGGGCGTACGGCCGCGCCTCCATGGCCCGCTCCTGCGCGCGGCGGAGCTTGGCCGCCGAAACCATCTTCATGGCTTTGGTGATCTGCCGCGTGTTCTTCACACTGCGGATGCGGCGCCGAAGATCGAGTACATTTGCCATCTATGCCTTTGCCGCCGCCCCGTCCCTGACTTCCTTCGGCACGGACTGCTTCTTCTCGTCTGTGCCCTTCTTGCGATCAGCCAGGAAGCCCGACTTATAGTCAAGAATGGCGGCCTTCAGCTTGCCGCGAAGATCGTCATCGAGCGCCTTCTTGCTGGCGATCGCGCCGAGCACGGAGTCCGTCTGCCCGCCGAGGTACTTGTAGAAGCCATCCTCGAAGGCGCGCAGATCGTCGACGGCTACGTCATCGAGCAGGCCTTGCGTTCCCGCGAAGAGAATCGCAACCTGGTTCTCGAACGGCAGCGGCTGGAACTGCGGCTGCTTGAGCAGCTCGGTAAGACGGGCGCCACGATTCAGCTGCTGCTGCGTCACCTTGTCGAGATCCGATCCGAACTGCGAGAAGGCCGCGAGCTCGCGGTACTGGGCAAGATCAAGCTTCAGCGTCGATCCCACCTGCTTGGTCGCCTTGGTTGCCGCCGAGAAGCCGACGCGTGATACCGACAGACCCACGTTGACAGCGGGCCGCACGCCCGAGTTGAACAGATCGGTCTCGAGGAAGATCTGCCCGTCCGTGATCGAAATGACATTCGTTGGGATGTAGGCCGAGACATCGCCCGCCTGGGTCTCGATGATGGGCAGAGCCGTCAGTGAGCCGCCGCCCAGCTTGTCCGACACCTTGCTCGAGCGCTCGAGCAGCCGCGAGTGGAGGTAAAAGACATCGCCCGGATATGCCTCGCGGCCCGGCGGTCGGCGCAGCAGCAGCGAGATCTCACGATAACTGGCGGCGTGCTTGGAAAGATCGTCGTAGATTACGAGCGCGTGCTTGCCGCTGTCGCGAAAGTACTCGCCCATGGCCGTCGCGGCGAAGGGGGCGAGGTACTGCATCGGGGCCGGCTCGGACGCAGTTGCGGCCACTACGATCGTGTACGCCATGGCGCCGTACTCTTCGAGCGTCTGCACCACCTGCGCGACCGACGAGCGCTTCTGGCCGATAGCGCAGTAAATGCAAATCAGGTTGTTCTTGGCGGAGTTGATGATGGTATCGAGGACGATCGCCGTCTTGCCGGTCTGCCGGTCGCCGATGATCAGCTCGCGCTGGCCGCGGCCGATCGGAATCATGGTGTCGATCGCCTTGATGCCGGTCGCCATCGGCTCCTTCACCGACTGCCGATCGATCACGCCGGGAGCCAGACGCTCGACCGGAAGGAACTGATCGGTTGCGATCGGGCCCTTGTCGTCGATCGGCGCGCCCAGCGCGTTGACGACGCGGCCAATCAGGGCGTCGCCCACCGGCACGCTCATGATCTTGCCGGTACGCTTGACCTCGTCACCCTCGCTGATCTCGGTATAGTCGCCCAGCAGCACGGCGCCGACCTGATCCTCGTCCAGGTTCATGGCAAGACCCGCAACGCCATGCGGGAACTCGATCAGCTCGCCCGCCATAACCTTGTCCAGGCCGTGAACGCGCGCAATGCCGTCGCCGAGTGAGATAACGGTGCCGACCTCATCGACCTGGATCTTCTGCTCGTAGTTTTCAATCTGCTGCCGAAGCAGTTCTGTGATCTCGTCTGCGCGAATTGCTGTGCCTTCTGCCATAGTCTCTGCCCTTACCCATTTCCTGTGCGTCCGCGTAAGACGCTGCGATCGTTCTGCGAAAGTTCTGTGCAGTTTAAGCCTAGCCTGTGTGGGCCTCGGAAAGCCGCTGCTTCATTCCGGCAAACTGTGCCCGCAGGCTTCCATCGTAGATGGTCGATCCAATCTTGAGAATGGCGCCACCAAGAAGCGATGGATCTTCCATGAAACTCGCGTGGATCCGGCTGCTGGCCAGCTCGCCGGCCTTTGCCATCAATTCTTTACGCTCATCCTCGCCCAGCGGCCGGGCACTCGTGATCTCGACCTCGGTCACACCAGCGTTCGTATCGGCGACAGCGGCGTACTCCGCCAGAATGCCGTCCAGCTCCGCCAGCCTCTGGTGATCCATAATGACGGCGATAAAGTTGCGTACCGGCGGCGCCATGTTCAGCCTCCGGGCTATCGCGTCCACAACCTTGAGCTTCTGCTCATTCGCGAGGGACGGGTTCATCAGCACCTCGCGCAGCTCCCGGCTGCCCGCGAGTGTCGCGGCAAAGTCGCTCAGCTGCTGCTGAGCCGCGGCGAGATCTATACGCATCGCTGCGGCAACCTGGGCAAAGGCGCGGGCATAGCGGGCGGCAAAGGCAGCCATTAGTTCTCAACCCCCTGCTTGCCGGTGAGCCGGCTGGCAAACTCCTGCACCAGCAGCCGGTCAGTCTCGGCCGACACCACCAGCTTCTTCGCCGCCTGATCGACCGCAAGCTCCGCGGCATACTGTTGTATCTGCCGTCTTGCCTGCGCGGTCGCGGCCGTAATCTCCTGTTCGGCTGCCGCCAGAATCTTCGTACGCTCCTCCTCGATGGCGGCACGAACCCGAATCTCTTCAGCGGCCAGATCGCTCTCCGCCTGCGATCGAAGCCCGGCGATCTGTGCATCTAGCTGACTCAGCCGGCCCTCGACATTATTCAGGCGGGCGCTTGCCTCTTCCGTAGCAGCACGCGCGTCCACCAGCCGTTTCTGAATTGAAGAGGTGCGATCGCGAAAGGTCTTCGGGAGTGTCTTGACCAGAAACCAGGCCACCAGCACGGCCAGCACGACGAAGTTCGTCACTTCAAACGCGGTTGCCGCTTGATCGGTCGTCAGGCCCAGCTTCGAGCCAAGCATCTGGACCACGGCTGAGTGCTTGTAAGCCGCGTTTTCGTCCTGCTCCTGCTTATTCTTCTCGGGCGACTGCGCCGCGGGTGTGCTCTGTTGGCCGGGCGCATACTGCGCAGCAGCTGCGTTGTTCGGCTCCGCCTGTGCATGGAGCAACGGCTCGGCAAGGGTCAGAAGAAAGATCCCGGCACCGACACTCCCGACCAGCTTCCTAAAGAAAACACCACGCATGGTTTGTGTCACCGCGATGCTCCCTGCACGGAGGCCGTTGCCGGAAGAACAGCCGCAAGCACACGTGCGGCAAGGTCGCCGCTGGCCGCTTCCACCTGCGACCGCGCCTGCCCCGCGCTTGCCTCAATTGAAAGACGCGCGATCTCGACCTGCTGTTTGGAGCTCTCGCGGACCTGCTTGAGCGTGGCATCGCGCTCTGCCTGCCAACGCGCCAGCCGCTGCTCGCGCATGGCAAAGATCTCGGCCTTGGCGGAGCGAAGCTTGTCCTCATATACGGTGGTCTCGGCCTCCGCCGCGGCGATCGCCCCACGCGCCTGTTCGACGGCGCCGGTGGTGCGGGCGCGGCGCTCTGCAAGCACCGTATCCAGAGGCCCGCGCACCAGCAGACCGTATGCAGCCACCAACGCTACAAAGAAGATCATCGTCGGGATGGAGCCGAGCACAAGATCGCCGAGTTCTCTAAAGATATCCATGGAATCCAATGGTTCTGGGATGCGGCCGTAACCGCGAAAGACGCCCTCCAGCAAAAGCGGCATAACCCACGGCTTTGCTGTATCTGCCGTGTAGAGTCACTGGAAGATCAAGTACGTCTCTAGTTCTAGCAAGCAGTGTTGCGGAGTGTCAATGCAGGTGAACGATAACCGCGCAATGCCGCCGATCTTCGCACAACGTGAGCTCACTTACTTTTTTCCTGGCCCCTTACCCTGGTAGGAGTACACTCTAGTTACCAACCCGGACCCACTTCTGGGTCACGTCGGCCGCTTGATCGGGGAATCACCTCCACTCCCCTCTCAGGCGGCCTTTGTCTTTGCAGACTACTGGTGTTTCAGTTAAGTTTGTTCCGTCGCCACCGCTCGATCTACGCCGTCGCGCAGGTGATAGCGGCGATACCGGTTCAGCAGGGAGGCCGGTCCTATTGCGCGCAGATACGCAACGTTGCCTTGAAAGCGCTTCGCCTCAAGCGTAGCTCCGGCCTCAATGGCTGCCATGGTACGGCCGTCTGACTGCGGAACCCGCATCTCGATATCCATTAGCGGATCCTCGACCAGAGCGGCATCGATGGCCCGCAGCA
>CAXTJC010000044.1:0-11296 GCA_964244225.1 uncultured Acidobacteriaceae bacterium | reverse complement strand
AACGGATTGGGGCGCGATATCGCTGAGGCTGCACTTGCGACAGGGGATAGCGTTGTGGCGGGGGCGCGGCGGCTGGAAGAGCTTGATCCTCTGATAGAGCAGTATGGGGAGCGTATCAGTCCGGTAATGCTGGATGTCCGCGACGAAGAAGCCGCAGAGGCCGCAGTGCAGAAGGCCGTGAACGCGTACCGACGGCTGGATGTGCTGGTGAACAATGCCGGCTACGGACACTTCGCTCCGTTTGAGCAGATGACGCCTGAGGAGTTTCGCGGCGTGATTGAGACATGCCTGTTCGGGGTGGTCTACACGACGCGCGCGGCGGTGCCGGTGATGCGCAGGCAGAAGAGCGGGCACATCTTTCAGGTGTCGTCGATCGGCGGGCGTGTAACGATACCGGGCAACTCTCCGTATCACGCGGCAAAGTGGGCGGTGGGCGGCTTCAGCGATTCGCTGGCGGATGAGGTCGCACCGTTTGGCGTCAAGGTGTGCACGCTCGAGCCGGGCGGCATCCGCACGAACTTCGGTCACAAGGCGAGCGAGAAGATACCGGAGCTACTCCCGGAGTATGAACCGGTCGGTGCTGTCTTTAAGCAGATGACGGCTGCACGCAGCAAGCTGGAGGGCGATCCGAAGAAGATCGCCGACCTGGTGGTGAGGCTGGCGAGTACGGAGGATGTTCCGAGGCGGCTGATTCTCGGCAGGGATGCGGAGATGTATGTGAAGCAGGTCGAGGCGGCACGCGCGGAGGAGGCGGCGGAGTTTCGCGAGCTAACGCTGTCTACGGTGTTCTTGGATGAGCCAAAGTTTCCGGATTTGGTAAAGCGATGACGGTGAGAGCGTTGCGCTGCGTTTAGCGGCCTTCGCGGAGGCGGGCGGCGAGGCGTTCGGGGAGGCCAGCTATGAGGATGTGGCCCTGAGCGGCGGTGACGTCGTAGGGGACGCGGTGAAAGGTGATCTCGGCCAGGTCGGTGTCGTAGAGGGCGAAGGCGGCGCGCCAGTCGCCATCGCGGGGCTGGCCTATGGAGCCGGGATTGATGAGGTGGCGCTTGCCAGGTGCGAGTTTAAGCGTCCAGGACTCCGCGACGGCGCGTGTGCGAAAGCCGGGGCGAAGCTCCTGCCAGTGCGCGGCGGGGGTGTCGCCGTTGAGGGCGAAGCCGCCCTGCACATGAGTGTGGCCGATGAAGGTGATGGGCGCGGAGCTCTGCTGGAGGGGCGCCCAGGCGTCTCGCATGCTGAGGATGTAGTGGTCTTCGTCGAGCGGCGATCCGTGGGAAAGAGCGCGGTGGGATCAAGGTCGGGGACGGTGGAGAGCGGAGCCTCGCGATCGGTGGCGGCGGTGGATCCGGCGGCGATGAGGACTTTTTCTTCGACGAGGGCATGTCGGGAGCCGGGGTGGAGCGGACCCTGCGGCAGCTCGCGAAGCCAGGTGAGATTGGTCTCGGTCAGTTCAGCCTTTGTCCAGGCTACGGCGGCGCGGGCGGTGGGGTTGAAGTTGACGGCGGAGGAGAGGCCGCAGCAGACGCGGTCGTGATTGCCGCGGACGGTGACGGAGGAGAGCGGGCGGACGAGGTCGATGACCTGGTTGGGGCTGCCGCCGTAGCCGACGGTGTCGCCAAGGTTCCAGAGCGTGTCAAAGCGGCCGTCGGCGGCGGCGAGCGCGGCGGAGAGGGCTTCGAGGTTGCCGTGGATGTCGGAGAGGATGAGGGCGCGCATGGGGGAGTTCGTTGAGGATGGCGTGCAGGAAGCAGCGGGCGGCTGCTTCAGTCTTCAAGGATAACGCGGGTTGGCGGTTTGGGGGAGTTTGTCTGGCTGCTCAGGGCTCCAGCGAGCAAGCAAAAGGACGCAGTCTCTCTAAAACGTCAGCTTGGCCGCCACCTGAACTTTGCGTGTGTTGCCTGCCGCGTTGACCAACCCGAAGGCCGGGCTCGAGAGCGTGTTCCAGTTGCTTCCGGTCGCGGTGAGGAAGGGGATGTTGAAGACGTTGAAGGCATCCGCTCGCAGTTCGAGCGTTAGCGGCGTGCTGGCCGCGAAGCCGCGCTCCGTGAGCCGCGTCTCCTTTGCTATCGACCAATCGACGTTTGGCAGGCTCGGCATGCGAAATGTATCCCGCCCGAGGGTTCCGGAGTTTCCCAGCAGCGTCGGCGCATAGCGGAGCGCGGGGTCGGCGAGGATCGGGTTCGCTCCCGTGGCGTTCACCACTGTAGCCGCGCCGCTCAGGTGAAAGTCATGCCCACCGGGGCGCAGGCTGACCCGCGTGTTGTCGATTCCATTCGTCAGACTGCCGTCGCCGTTTCCATCCGCGATGCCCTGGCGCGCTCCGTTCAGCAAGGTCGCCGGCACGCCGCTCTGCCACTGCTCGATGGTGCTGAAGTTCCATCCGCCTAAAACGTGGCCGGCCAGACCGTGTTCCGAGCGCCAGAAAGGAAGCTGCCACACCGTCGTGAGGATCACGCGGTGCGTGATGTCGAAGTTCGACGGCCCATACTCCGCCCGTCGAAACGCTGCGCCGGCACCCTGCGGATAGCTGAGGTCCTGCCCGATCTGCGCTACGTTGAAGTCCGAGTCGTCATCGAGCGACTTCGAGTAGGTATAGGCGAACTGCGCCTGAAAGCCATGCGCCGCGGCCTGCTTCACCTGAACCGCGAGTCCGTTGTAGTTCGAGCTGCCCACGGCCGCATAGCCATCGACCTGATTAAAGCGCGGATCCAGCCGGTTGTTCGCCGCGCCGTTTTCGGCCGCTACCGCAGCCTGGAACTCCGGCAGACGCGCAATCTCATCCGCCACGCTCACAGCCGGCACCGGACGCGCGGCTGCGCGGACCTCGTTCAACGGCGTTACGTCTGTCAGCTTTCGGCTCACACTGCCCAGATAGTCCACACTGAAGACCGTCTTGTTCGTCAGCTGCACCTGCATGCCCGCTGTAAAGTTCTGCGTGTACGGATTGGGCAGCGACTTTGGGACTGTCGTCGCCGCGCCAAAGTTTGTAAGCGCGCCGAAGCTGCCGATCTGCGCCTGCGTCGATGTCTGGAGCGGAGCCGATCCGTTCACCAGGCTGTCGAAGGTATTGCCGCTGCCGGGTCCGGATAACTGCACCGAATAGTTCAACGGAGGAGAGACGCGGATATTCGACAGTAGCGCAAAGTTGAAGTCGTCGAAGAAGACGCCGTAGCCTGCCCGCAGCACGGTCCTTCCGCCCGCGGGGTTCCACGCCAGAGAGAGTCTCGGCTCGATGTTCCGGTAGTTCGCCGCGATCCCCGTATCTCCCTGACGAAACGCTCCGAGCGCCCCTGTTCCCGCTGCTCCTAAAGAGACGCCCTGACGCGATGGATCGAGCAGCGAAAGCAAGCCGTGCGCCTCGGTGAGCGCTCCCTGCGGCTCGTATCGCACGCCCGCGCTGAGGGTCAGCGTTTGCAAGGCGCGCCACTCGTCCTGCGCAAAGAATCCCGGCACCCACACGCGATAGTTCCTCGTCGTTCCGCCAAAGGTCTGCGAGTAGCCGGAGAAGTTGCCGCTGAGAAAGTCCGGCAGGCTCGCAAAGGTGTAGATTCCGCGGCCGCTCGAAACGTTCGTCGACTGATCCTGGATGTAGCGCACGTCCGCGCCGAATTTGAGTGCATGCCGGCCGCGCTGCCAGCTGAACGCGTCGGCGACCTGGTAGGTGTTGAAGAGCCGCCCCTGCTCGAACGCCTGATACTCGCCGAGATTGATGACGCCGTTGATGTTGAAGCGCGGCGTTACGGTCTTTGCCTCGGGCGGCAGCTGTCCGAGTGATCGCCCATACGCCACGCGTAGCTCATTGACCGCATTCGCGCTCGCGAGATATGTCTCCGAGAGATTCACGCTGTGCGTTCCCGTCACCAGCAACGCGCCATAACCTGCCGGCGCGTTAAAAGTAGGGAAGGGCAACGTCTGCGAGCCGCTGCTGTAGAGATAGCGCAGGCTCAGCGAGTGCTTCTCCGAGAGGCGATGATCGCCGCGAATCAGGTAGAGCGAGCTCTCCGCCGGGCCCGTAAACACCTGCGTGACGCTTGTCGTCAGCGACGCCGGAGCCATAGCAGCCGGTGCAGGGAGGAAGGGCAGCAACGTCCGCAGCAGCTGCTGTGCCGCGGGATCGGTCGCCTGCGTGAGCGCGTTCGTATTTGGAAACAGCAGCCCCACTGTCGTCCCTGCGCCGCGCGTTGAGGTCTTCTCGTATCCGCCAAAGACGAAGGTGCGGTTACGCCAGAGCGGTGCGCCTACGTTGAAGCCGTAGATATTCTGCTTGGTCGCTGTCGCCTTGCCGCTGGTGTCAAAATAATCGCGTGCATTCAAAGCATCGTTCTGGATGAAGTCATAGGCCGCGCCGTGCAGGGCGTTGCTGCCGCTGCGGGTGATCGAGACCACGTTCGAGGACTCGAGACCGAACTCCGCCGGGTAGACACCAGTAAACACCTTCTGTTCGGCGATCATGTCAATCGATGGCTGCGTGCCTAGCGCGTAGCCGCCGAACTCCCAGTCGTTCTGATCTGTGTAATCGAGCGAGTAGGCCGTCGCCCGACCGCGTCCGCCATAGGCCGCGATCTGCCCTGTTTGCGCGCCTGCAATCGCCACCAGCGACGCGCCGCCGCGCGGGCTGTACATCGGCGTCACTGCCGGCTCGAGCGTCACCAGTCCCTGCGGGTTACGCGTCAGGTTCGGCAGCGAGAGCACCTCGATCTGGTCGCGCGTCGTCGTCTGCTGCGCGTCTGTCAGATTTACCTCAGGCGATACACCCGAGACCTCGACCACCGCCGTCTGGCTCTCCGGCATGACTGTAACGTTCTCGGTTACAGTTGCGCTGCTGGTCGCGGCCAGCGCGGCGCGCACCTCGCCAAAGCCCGGCGCGGCCACGACCAGGGTGTAGCTTCCCGGAGCCAGCGCCGGGAACAGATAGCCGCCATCCGGCCCGGTAACACCGCGTCGCACCTCGCCCGTTGCTTGATTGGTAAGCGTCACGGCCGCGCCCGGCACCTCGGCGCCCGTCTGATCCGCCACATGACCGCCGATCGTTCCCGTGGTGTACTGCGCCTGTCCCGCAGATGCCGCCAGCAGCCACAGCGTGCCGGATAGCAGTGGAAGACGTATCCGCCGCAGACAGGCAAGCAGATACGCACACACATTTCGCCCTCGCCCCGATCTGTAGGCTGGGATCCTGCTCTTCATCGAAGAAGACATTGCACTCTCTCTGCTCGCATGGCGGCTCTCACGATCGAGAGTGACGCCTCCACGGCACTGCTGTTTGCACAAGCATACGGGATTGCTACGACCGCACGCGGCAGATCTCCGGGCGCCTCATCGCCGCTCAAAACGGCTATACCCTTTGTACGCATTCACGAAGAGCCTTCCCCGTATCGCTGGTGTCTTGATAAGGTGCTCTCTGGCAGGGGTCAGACCTGCGGCATATTCTTTTATCGGCCAATGTAAGCCACATACTTTATATCTTGTTATCGTTATCAGATCATTTGAGGATCACGCCTGTGGAGATGTATCGCCTTCCATCGCTTCTTGCCGCCTTCTGCCTCATGTCAGCCGCCATCGTCAACGCCGCACCCCCGCGTCCCGCACCCAGGACTGAGGCCATGACTCCCGTCTCCAACTGGCAGATGCAGAGCGCCGCCGACATCAAGCAGACCGGTGAGGCCATCTCCGCGCCCAGCTTCAGCACGGCCGGCTGGTATACCGCAACGGTGCCGGGCACAGTGCTCACGACGCTCGTCAATAACAAGGTCTACCCTGAGCCGCTCTACGGGGAGAACATGCGGCCGGAGATCATCCCGGAGAGCCTGGCCCGCACGCCGTACTGGTATCGCGCCACGCTCGACGTACCCGCATCGTTCGCCGGAAAGCACATCTGGCTGAACTTCGACGGCATCAACTACTCGGCCGCAATCTGGGTCAACGGCTCCGAGGTCGGCACCATGCGCGGCGCCTTTCGACGCGGTCAGTTTGACATCTCCTACAACGTGAAGCCCGGCCGCAAAGCGGTCATCGCCGTGCTAATCACACCGCAGCCGCACCCCGGCGACCCCATTGAGCACACCATCAAGAACGGGATCGGGAAGAACGGCGGCATCACTGCCATTGACGGCCCAACCTTCCTCTCGACCATTGGCTGGGACTGGCTGCCCGGCATCCGCGATCGCGACACAGGCATCTGGCAGAAGGTCTATCTTTCAGCTACGGGAAACGTTCGCCTGAAAGATCCGCTGGTCACCACTGATCTGCCGCTGCCAAAGACCGACTCGACCGACATCGCCATCAAGGCCACGCTCGAGAACATCACGGATCGCCCACAGCATGGCATCCTCAAAGGCACCATTGACACTATCAGCTTCGAGCAGGCCGTTACGCTCGAGCCGCACGCCTCAAAGCTCGTCACCTTCGATCCCAGCACCACCGCTGCGCTTCACATGGCGAACCCGAAGCTCTGGTGGCCCAATGGCTACGGCCCGCAGAACCTCTACAAGCTCCACCTCTCGTTTGTCGAAAGCGGCAAGGTCTCGGAGAGCCAGGACGTCACCTTCGGCGTCCGCAAGATCAGCTACAGCGTGGCTGACTCTGAGAACCTTACCATCTCCGTCAACGGTGTCCGCGTCTTCATCCGGGGCGGCAACTGGGGCCTTGACGAGGGCTTGAAGCGCATCCCACGCGAGCGTCTGGAAGCGCAGATACGCATGCACGCGCTCGCCAACATGAACCTCATTCGCAACTGGGTAGGCCAGAGCACCAGCCAGGACTTCTACGATCTCTGCGACAAGTACGGCATTCTGCTGTGGGACGAGTTCTTTCAGCCCAATCCATCAGACGGCCCCGATCCGACCGATCTCGACACCTATATGTTCAACGTGCGCGAGAAGATCCTGCGCTTCCGCAACCACCCCGCTATCGCCGTCTGGTGCGCGCGCAACGAGGGCTTTCCACCGAAGGAGATCGACGATCGCCTGCGCGTTCTCATGGCCGAGCTCGAACCGACGCGCCGCTATCAACCCAGCTCTACCTCGGGCGCGGGCGTTCGGTCGCATGGACCGTACTACTGGCGGGAGCCGCGGGAGTTTTACAAGATCACCGACGACTTCTTTAAGACTGAGACCGGCACGATGTCTGTTCCGACGCTTGAATCTATTAAGGGCATGATGCCCGAAAAGGACTGGGAGACGATCAACGACGACTGGGCTCAGCACGACTTTGCCCGCGGCGCGCAACGCGGTGATAAGTACCCAGGCATCGTGGCCGCGCGGTACGGCAAGATCGCCAACCTCGCCGACTTCACCCGCAAGGCGCAGCTGATGAACTACGAGGCCTTCCGCGCTATGTACGAGGGCCGCAATGCGCAGCTCTTTCATCCCGCGACCGCGATTATCACCTGGATGAGCCATCCCGCGCAGCCCAGCTTTGTCTGGCAGATCTACCACTACGACCTCGAGCCCAACAGCTCGCTCTTCGCCGTCAAGAAGGCCGGCGAGCTGCTCCACATTCAGTACAACGAGTCCACCGGCAATCTCGAGGTCATCAACAACACGCCGGACGCGCTCTCCGGCGCCACCGCGCACCTTGCCGTCTACAACCTCGACGGCACCATCGCCGCGCAGCAGGACTATGCCGTGAGCGCGCCGGCGGATGTCGCCACGAATCTTGGCGCTGCCACTATCCCGGCCACCACATCCGCCGTATATTTTCTCAAGCTCACCCTCGCCGATAGCACCGGCAAACTGCTCTCCGACAATCTCTACTGGCATGCGCAGCCCGACCACCAGGACGACCTTACCGCGCTTAACGATCTTGCGCCTGTCACCCTCGACGCGCAGGTTTCGCAGACGACTACCGGCGATAGGCGCGTCGTGACCGTCACCCTCCACAACCCAGCGAAGACCATTGCACTTATGACGCATCTGCAACTCCGTCATGGCGCTGCGGGCACAGCTGGCGATCGCGTTCTTCCAGCTTTCCCCAGCGACAACTACATCTCGCTTCTGCCGAACGAATCGCGCACCATCACCATTGAAGCCCCGGCCGCAGCCTTCAAAGGTGACGATGCCGTGGTCCTCGTCGACGGCTGGAATGTGACGGTTGCCCCGACAACTGCCAGCGGAGTCAGCGTTGCTCCGAATACTGCCGCGCAACCTGAACACTCGCCGACCACCGGTCTTCCGTTCCAGACTGTAGGCCTGCGACCATAGACCGCAGACGAAAAGGCGCAGCAGGATGAGCACCTGCTGCGCCATCATCATTTCCTGTTGTCATCCGAGCAAAGCGAAGACCTGCATCTATAGCGGAAACGCTCCGGCCCGCACAACACGCCTCACATCTCTCTGGACGCAGCTAATACCTGTCCGCCGCAATTGCGCCGATTCGTTATCGCTCCGGAACCGGGCCTACCGCCTGGCTGCAATGCCCCTTCGCATCACATGCCCGCACGCCAAAGAAGACATTGTCTTTGGACACCGGCAACGTTGCGCTCAGCGCTCCATCTTTGCCCGGATAGCGCGCCGCCTGCGCGAGATACTGCCAGTCTGTCGCCGCGGTTTCGCGCCACACCACCTCGTAGGTCACTGCCGCACCAGCGGCCAGCGGCGCTTCCCACGTCAGGGTCGTATTGTTGTCCAGATCCCGCGTCACGACTTTCACGTTCTGCGGCATACCGGGTGAGGCCGCCAATGTGGCCAGCGTCGCCGCGTTCAGCCGCGCCACCCGCGCCATGTAGTCGAAGTCGTCGAACTTGATCTGATCTCCGTACTCCACACCGCCTTCGGTCCGCACGTTCTGGTGCTGGTGATTGAAGTTCTCGCGCCACTCCGTAAAGCGCACGGCAGGGAAGCCATCGGCGGAAAACATGCTGTGATCGCCGCCGCGCAGGTAGCGATCCAGCCGCAGCTCCATGACCGGTTTGAGATTGAACGGAGCCGGAGCGCCGCCCGGGTGAAAGTATGTCTGATCGACTGCCAGCACAGCGCGCGCCAGCTGCCGTGACGGCGTGTCGTTCTCCGCCCCTGTCAGCAAAGTCGATCGCAGCTCTGCCGCCGGTGCGGTCGGCAGCAGCCCCTGCGAGAAGACACGCACCAGCGACTTCGATTGCAGCGTCTCGCCCGGCGTGGTGTCCCCGCCCACGATGTCGTTGTTTAGCACGCCTTCAAGCTGCCATCCCTCACTCTTCGCCAACTCCGCCAGATGATGGCTTCCGTTCAGGCCTTGCTCCTCACCCGCCACAGCCACAAACACCAGCGTCGCCGGCAGCTTCATCCCGCTCAGCACGCGCGCCGTCTCAAGTGATACCGCTGTTCCGCTTGAGTCGTCGTTCGCCCCGGGCGCGATCCCATGGTCATCCATGGTGTCCGAGTTGCGCGTGTCGTAGTGCCCCGTGACGAGGTACATCCGCTTCGCCTGCGCCGGGTCGGACCCGCGCAGGACCGCATAGACGTTGTGCAGCTTGGTCGGCTTCGCATAGCGCGACTTGCGGCCGCTGGCATCGGGCTCGGGTGGCGTGTAGACGAAGACATCGTCCTTTACCTCCAGGCAGCCGCCGCACCCTTTCGAGATCGCCTCAAACTGCGCATGAATCCAATCGGCCGCGGGCAGCACGCCGGTTCCCACAGGCAGGTCCGTCTCCATGCTTGAGAGCGTGTTGCGCGTTCCGAACGCCACCAGCCGCTCGATCGTACTGTGAATTGCCTCGGGCGAGACCTTCTTCAGCGCCGCCGCGATCGCGGGATCGGCGGGCTCCGCTTTGATCGGCGCACCCGCTGCCTCGTAGTCGAGCTTCTGCGCGAATGTTGTGAATGGTGCACACAACAGCAAGCTAAGCACTAGGGCCTCTGAAGAGATCGAACGCATACACTTCCTTTCGCAAAACGGGTTGAGAGCGTGGCCGGTATGGAGAGCTGGCTAGGGAAGATCTGACTTAGTCCTGAAAGTAGACCCGAGCTGACCTCCGCGGCTAAAGCCGCAATGCATGGAAAGCGCTTGCGGTATGGCTAAAGCCATACCCTTAACGAAGGAGGACTTTACCAGAGGCTCCTTAGAAGGTGACCCGGGCTGCGAACTGCAGCTGCCGCGACGATCCCGCATCGCCCACCGCGCCGCGCGTGCTGACAATCTGCCCGAAGCTGCTGCCGGAGGTGGTCGTGCTCGTGCCCGCTACCGTCGGGGCAGCCGCCGATGTCAGGCTCAGGTTGGGATTGCCGAAGTTGGCGTGGTTCAGCAGATCGAACGCGTCTAGCCGCAGCACAAACGCTACAGTCTCCGCAATCCGCGTGGTCTTTTGCAGCGACAGATCCGTATCGGCAAAGCCCGGTCCGCTCAGCCCATTGCGCCGCAGGTTTCCGAAGCCGGTTGGCTGTGCGTAGAAGGCGCAGCCGGCCGTCAGCCGCGGTCCCGTGCATCCGCTGCCGTTGATGAAGAGCACATTGCCGTTGGCCGCGTAGCCGTGCCGGCCGGTCGAGTAGGACGAGAGAACCGTCGGCCGCACCGTGCCGGTGGTGCCGTTGTAGTTGGAGGTCGTCGCAATATTCAGCGGATTGCCGCCCTGCAGCTGCGTGATGTTCGCGAGCAGCCAGCCTTCCTTCAGCCGATTGCCGTGCAGCGGAAGCTCCCACAGACCGGAGAAGACAAAGTGACTTCGCACATCGAAGTCGGAGAGCCCGTAGTCGCCACGCGGGTTGAAGTTATTCTGCAGCGGCGACCCGCCCTGCGAGCCGAGCGAGTTCAGATCCATCGACTTCGACCAGGTGTAGGTCGAGTTCAACGAGACGCCATGCCAAAGGTCTTTGCGCACCGTGACCCAGAGCGAGTTGTAGTCCGAAAACGAGTCGGAGTCGATGTAGGAGATGTTGCTCAGGGGCGTGTTTCCGCTGATGGCGCTGGCCGTTGAGACACGCGGAATGGGACGCGTGCCCACACCGTTCGGGTAGATGAATTGATTGATGTTTCGCCGCAGCCGCAGGTGCCGCCCTAGTGAGCCGACGTAGCCCATCTGCAGTACGGAGTTCCCGCTCAGCTCTTGCTGCAGATTGAAGTTGTAACCTTCCGTGTACGCATTCCGCAGACTCGGATTGACGGCCGAGGGCGCAAGCGCCGCCGCGCCTGCCTGCGAGAGCGTGGCGACCGGTATCGTGGCTGGGCTTAGCGCGGTCACGCTCTGGGGCGTCGCGTTCGGCGGATTGTTGGTGAGTCCCGTCGCCACGTTGGCGGCCGGCTGGTCCGCCATGATGGCGAATCCACCGCGCAGGATCGTCTTTCCAACTCCGAACGGATCCCAGGAGAAGCCCACGCGCGGCTCGTAGTT
>CAXTJC010000043.1:0-11341 GCA_964244225.1 uncultured Acidobacteriaceae bacterium | reverse complement strand
ATCGCGCACGTCGACCACGGCAAGACCACGCTGGTCGATGCCATGCTGCGCCAGTCCGGAACCTTTCGCTCGAACGAAGCGTTGACCGAACGGGTGATGGATTCAAACGATCTTGAAAAAGAGCGCGGCATTACGATTCTTGCGAAGAACACGGCGATTCACTACAAGGACTCGAAGATCAACATCGTTGACACGCCGGGGCACGCGGACTTTGGCGGCGAGGTGGAGCGCGCGCTGAAGATGGTGGACGGGGTAGTGCTGCTGGTCGATGCGAGTGAAGGCCCGCTGCCGCAGACGCGCTATGTGTTGTCGAAGGCGCTTGAGGCGAAGCTGACGCCGATCCTGGTGATCAACAAGATCGACCGGCCGGATGCGCGGCCGCAGGAGGTGGTGAACGAGGTTTACGACCTATTTATCGATCTCGACGCGGACGAGAGCGTGCTCGAGTTTCCGATCATCTACACGAATGGCAAGGCGGGTACGGCGACCATGGACCTGGCGACGCCGGGAACGGATCTGCAGCCGCTGTTCAAGCTGATCGAGGATACGATTGCGCCGGCGACGGGCGATCCGGACGGCGTGCTGCAGATCCTGGTGACGAACCTGGACTACTCGGATTACCTGGGACGGCTGGCGATCGGGCGGGTGTTCAACGGCACGCTAAAGACGGGGCAGGAGGTTGCGGTCTCAAAGGTCGACGGCAGCATGCAGACCGTGAAGATCACCAAGCTGTTCAGCTTCGACGGACTGAAGCGGACGGATATAACGGAGACGACGACGGGCGATATTGTGGCGATCGCGGGTGTGCCGGGGATCACGATCGGCGAGAGCTTTACGTCGGTCGAGAATCCGCTACCGCTGCCGCTGATCAAGATTGATGAGCCGACGATTGCGATCAATTTTTCGGTGAACAACGGGCCGTTCGCGGGGCGCGAGGGCAAGTTCGTGACGAGCCGCAACATCAAGGAGCGGCTGGAGCGCGAGCTGCTGACGAACGTTTCGATTCGCGTGGAGGACACGGGTTCGCCTGAGACCTTCAAGGTGCTGGGACGCGGCGAGCTGCAGCTCTCGGTGCTGATCGAGATTATGCGGCGTGAGGGCTTTGAGCTGATGGTGAGCCGGCCGACGATCGTGACGAAGCGCGTGGACGGCGAGCTGAGGGAGCCGTCGGAGCTGCTGTCGATCGATGTGCCGGAGGAGTTTGTGGGCACGGTGATCGAGCGGCTGGGACCGAGAAAAGGTGAGATGTTCAAGATGGCGAATCATGGCTCGGGCCGGGTGCGGATGGAGTTCAAGGTGCCGTCGCGCGGGCTGATCGGGCTGCGCAACGAGATGCTGACGGAGACGCGCGGCACGATCATCATGAACTCGATCGCGGGCGAGTACATTCCGTATCAGGGCGAGATTCCACAGCGGCCGAGCGGCGCGCTGATCAGCGACCGGCAGGGGACGACGACGATGTATGCACTTGACGGCGTGCAAGCGCGCGGCGTGCTGTTTCTGGGCGATGGCGTGGAGGTGTACGAGGGCATGCTGGTCGGCGAGCACTCGCGCGACAACGACCTCGATGTGAATGCAGTGCGGGAGAAGAAGCTGACGAACATGCGTGCGTCGGGCTCGGATGACGCGGTGCGGCTGGTGCCGTTCAAGGTGCTGACGCTCGAGCAATCGATCGAGTTTATCGCGGATGATGAGCTGGTCGAGGTGACGCCGAAGTCGCTGCGCATGCGGAAGCGGGTGCTGCAGGCGAACCGGCGGCCGAAGAAGAATCAGCCGGTCGATTAAGAAGACTTCCCAGGTGTTCCATGGATGGCTGAGGATCGCATAGCATCTCTTGTGAGGTGTGTATGCGTCGAGTGTGGCTATGCCTGATGGGAAGTACCCTGCTGGCGTGTTCCGGTGCAGGTTTCGCGCAGGGCGTGGCGGTGCCGCTGTTTCGCGATAGGTCGAAGCCGATCGAGGACCGTATTACGAACCTGATCGGGCAGTTGACGCTTGAGGAGAAGGCGGCGCAACTTAACCATCTGAATGGCGGCATTCCGCGGCTGGGGATACCGATGTGGGGCGGGTGGAACCAGACGCTGCACGGGGTGTGGTCGAAGCAGCCGACGACCCTGTTTCCGGCGCCGATCGCGATGGGGGCGACGTGGGACCCGGAGCTGGTGCACGTGGTGGCGGACGCGATGAGCGACGAGGCGCGGGCGCTCTACAACGCAAAGGCGGACGGGCCGCGCTCGAAGCATGGACTGGTTTATCGGTCGCCGGTGATCAACATCAGCCGGGACCCGCGCTGGGGGCGCATCCAGGAGGTCTTCAGCGAGGATCCGACGCTGACGGGCCGCATGGCGGTGGCGTATGTGCGGGGGCTGCAGGGCGACGACGTTGCGCATCTCAAGGTCGCCGCGACGGTGAAGCACTTTGCCGTGAACAACGTGGAGACCGGGCGCCAGCACCTCTCGGCCACGGTGGACGAGCGCAGCCTGATGGAGTACTGGCTGCCGCACTGGAAGGCGGCGATTACGGAGGGACATGCGCAGTCCGTGATGTCGAGCTACAACGCGATCAACGGGACGGCGGATGCGGTGAATCATCTTCTGCTGACGGATATTCTGCGCGGGCAATGGGGGTTTGACGGCTTCGTCACGGATGATCTTGGCGCGGTCGAGCTGCTGACGCGACCACACTCTGCGAGCGACAGCGAGCCGGGGCAGCATGTGACGGAGGATCCGGTGGTTGCGGCCGCGATGGCGATCAAGGCCGGCAACGACTCGGACGATATGGAGTTTGAGGTCAATCTGCCGCTGGCGGTGAAGCGCGGCCTGCTCTCGGAGACGGAGGTGGATGGCGCTCTGCGGCGCGTGCTGCGCGTCGGCTTTCGCCTGGGCGCGTTCGATCCGCCGGAGAGCAGCCCGTACAGCGGGCTGAGCATGGCAAGTGTTCGCTCGCCGGAGCACCTTGCGCTCTCGTTGAAAGCGGCGCAGGAGTCACTGACGCTGCTGAGCAACACGCACGGATTTCTGCCGCTCAAACGCGATGCCGTTCACTCGATCGCGGTGATCGGACCGGCGGGGGAAGAAGACTACGAGACCGGCAACTACTATGGCAGGCCCTACAAGAAGACAGGCGTGGCGGCCGGTCTGCGCACGCTGCTGGGCAGCGGGACGAGCGTCACGTATGAGAAGGGCGCGGGCTTTGTTGAGGCTGCCGACCCCGCGGCGATGGCGCGCGCGGTCGAGCTTGCGGGACGGTCCGATGTGGTGGTGCTTTGTCTGGGGACCGACCTGCATGTGGAGGCGGAGGGCCACGACCGGCGCGACCTGAATCTGCCCGGAGCGCAGCAGCAGCTGCTGGAGGCGGTCTTCGCGGCGAATCCGCGGACGGTGCTGGTGCTGATGAACGCGGGTCCGCTGGCGGTGAGCTGGGCGCAGGACCATCTGCCCGCCATTCTCGGCGCGTGGTATCCGGGCGAGGCGGGCGGCACGGCTGTGGCACGCGCTCTCTTCGGCGACGATGATCCTGGCGGCCATCTGCCGTACACCGTCTACGCGAGCCTTGACGGCGTGCCCCCGCAGAACGAGTACGACGTGACGAAGGGCTTTACGTATCTGTACTTCAAAGGCGTGCCGCTGTACGCGTTTGGGCATGGACTGAGCTATACGCGGTTTGAGTACAGCAACCTGACGCTGGCGAAGGCTTCGCTCCCGGCAGGCGGCCAGGCGGAGGTTGGATTCGACATCAAAAACGTGGGAGATCGCAGCGGAAGCGAGACGGCGCAGGTCTACACACACCAGCGCGCGAGTGCGGTGATCCAGCCGATGGAGAGCCTGCGCGGGTTTCGCCGTGTGACGCTTAAGCCCGGTGAGACGCAACACGTGCAGATCACCCTGCCTGTCTCGCAGCTTGCCTTCTACGATGTGACGCGGCACGCCTTTACGGTCGAGCCCGGCATGTTCGATGTCTTTGTTGGCTCGGCCTCCGACGATATTCGGCTGCGGTCGGTGTTGCAGGTGACGAAGTAAGGGTGGGATGATGATGCGGCTTGGTTGTAGGTCGCTTCGCTCCATCGTGAAAAGCAAATGCGGGGATTCTTCCCCTTCGACAAGCTCAGGGTCAGAATGACAAGCTTAACTAAGTGGCTTAGTTGGCAGCGGTGTGGGAGTTGGTGGATACGGAGACGAGATCTGGCGTTAGGTTTGGGGTGAGGGGGAGGTAGACCTCGGCGAGGGTGCCGCGGTTTGGGCCGGAGAGATGGCTGCTGAGGGTGAGGGTGCCGCCGTGTTTGGCGACGATGCCGCGGCTGACCCAGAGGCCGAGGCCGGTACCGCCCTCGCCCTTGGTGGTGAAGAAGGGTTGGAAGAGTTTTTCAAGGGTGGCATTGTCGATGCCGGGGCCGTTGTCGAGGATGCGGATCAGGGCTCCTGGAGGAACCGGCTCGCCGTCGTCCGGGGTGGATGGAACGCCGTGATGGAGGTCGATGTGGACGGTTCCGCCGGCGCCCGCGGCCTCGGCGGCGTTCGCCAGCAGGTTGGAGAAGACCTGCTTGAGCTCGCCGGGGTAGCCGCTGACTTCGACGCCGGTGGCGAGGGTGGAGGTGACATGAACGCCGAGCGTGCCGAAGCGGCGTTCCATGAGCAGGAGCATGTCGCAGAGGCTGGTGCGGACATCGAGGGTGACGGCCGATGTTGCCTCGCGGTGCATGCCGAGCATGGCGCGGCTGATCTCGGTGACGCGGGTGAGCTCGCTTTCGGCGAGACGGAGGTACTCCTGGGTCTCGGCCGCGCCGGCGCCCTCGCGGATGAGGTAGAGGAGGTTCTGCACGGCGTCGAGGGGGTTATGGATCTCGTGCGCGATGGTGGCGGCGACGCGGCCGGAGACGACAAGCTTTTCATGCGCGATGAGGGCTTCCTGCGACCGGCGTTCCATGGAGACATCGCGAAAGACCATGACGACACCGAGCAGTGCGCCGTCCTTATCGCGGATGGGGGCGCCGCTGTCGGCGATGTCGAGCTCGGTGCCGTCGCGGCGGACGAGAAGGGTGTGGTTGGCGAGCTTGATGGTTTGCCCGAGGCGCAGCACTTTGGCGACGGGGGTCTCGAGCGAGGCGCGGGTGCGCTCGTTGATGACGGGAAAGACGTCGGCAATGGGGGCGCCGACGGCCTCGGCGAGCGGCCAGCCGGTGAGCTCTTCGGCAACGGGGTTCATCATCTGCACGCGGCCGTTGGCGTCGCACTGGATGACGCCGTCGCCGATGGAGCGCAGAGTGGTGCGGAGCTCCTGCTCGGCACGGAAGCTTTCTTCGGCGCGGCGGCGTGCGTCCTCAATGGAGCGGCGGAAGGCGGAGGAGACCAGATGGAGCCGGCTGCGGACGAACAGGCCGATGAGCAGACCGGCGGCGAGAGCGAGGCCGAAGAGGACGCGAAGCATGAGTTTGACCTGGCGCTGCCAACGATCAATGCGCTCGGTGCGCTGGCGGGTCAGGAGGTCGGTGAGGCTGCCGAGATCCGTGCGAATGCGATCCATCTGCTGCTTTCCGCGAAGGTTCAGCTCGGGGTCGCGGAACTCGGTACCGGCTGTGACGGCGCTGATGATGCCGGAGGCAAAGCCGGTCTTCCAGCTGCGATACGTGTCGCGAACGTCGGCGAGGATGACGGCCTGCTGGGGATCGGCGGTGGGCCCCTGCTGCATGCGGTCGTAGACACGATTCAGGATCGGATCGAAATCTTTTTCGGCCTGGCGGTAGGGCTCGAGAAAGCGTGCATCGCCAGTGACCTGAAAGCCGCGAAGACCGGTCTCCTGGTCGACGAGGAGTTTGCTGATGAGGGTGACGCGGGCGATACGGCGATCGGAGCTCTGGATCTGGCGGACGGTATCGGCCGAGCTGTTGATCTGGATGGCAAGTGCGATCGCAAGAACCGCCAGGGCAAGGATGGGGACCAGAAAGACCTGGCCCATGATTCGGCGGAACTGATTCAGATTCATCGGGGGAGCCTCTCCGTATCGGGAAGGTGGGCGACGATTTGGGGAGGCTGGATCAAGCGGGAAGGAGGCTCCCAAGTTTTTCTAGCAGCTTGGCGGCGCCTTCGCCCTTGGTCATGGAGAGATTGACGAGGTCCATGACCTCCGGCGGAAGGCCGACGTAGGCAGAGAGAAGGAGGATGGGAACGGCGGGCTTATCGTCGCGCATGCGCCGGGCTACTTCGCCGCCGTGCATGCCGGGCATGGAGTAGTCGAGGATGACGGCGTCGACGGGCTCGTGTGAGAAGAGGTCGAGGCCGGCGGCACCGCTCTCGGCGGTAAGCACACGATAGCCGGCGCGTTCGAGCAGAATCTGCCGAACCTTGAGACCGACTCGTTCGTCATCGACGCAGAGTACGAGATGTTGCGGTTGAGCCGGCATAAGGGGAGGACCGGGGCACGTTCTTCTATCGACAGAATAACCCGGCGGTGGGGAGTTGTGGATGCCCCATTTGGGTTGGAGCGGCGTGGCCGGTATGGCCGCTGGTCGATCGGCTCGGTCGAGATGACGGGAGTTTGTTTCTGGAGCTTAGCGGCCTGCCTGTGCGACGGTTTTGCCTTCCGCCTGGTAGGCGACCCGCCAGACCGTGCGTGAGCCGTCGTCGACGACCAGCAAGGAGCCATCGTTCATCACGCCGACACCGACCGGGCGGCCCCAGACCTGACCATCGGGCATGACAAAGCCGGTGAGGAAATCCTCATAGGCGCCGGTTGCGTGGCCGTCCCGCATGGGTACGCGGATGACCTCATAGCCGCCGCGCCGCGCGCGATTCCACGATCCGTGCTCCGCGGCGAAGGCGTCGTTTTTGAAGCCGGATGGAAAGGCGGCGGTAGCGGTGGGCCGGGGCGTGTAGAAGGCCATCTGCAGCGAAGCCATGTGGGGCTGCACGAGGACATCGGGCGTGATGACTTTGGAGGCGATATCGACGTGCTCACACGTCCTGGCCTGGTCCGGTGTAAGCGGCTGCGGCACGTTCTTCTCCGCGCCTGTTCCGTTGGCGCAGGGAAGTGGTAGACGCGGGTCACGATGCGCGCCGATGTAGTACCAGGGCCAGCCGTAGAAGCCGCCGTCCTTGACGGAGGTGATGTAGTCCGGCACCAGGTTGTTGCCGAGATTGTCGCGCTCGTTGGTGGAGCACCAGAGCTCGCCGCTGACCGGATTGATGGCCTCTCCCACGCAGTTGCGGATGCCGGAGGCGTACACCTCGACGAACTTGCCCTCCGGCGTGAACTCGAGCACATCGGCGCGGTGGAACTCGATCGGATGATCGTCCGCGTTGTCGGCGTTCGATGCGGAGCCGACGGAGATCAGCATGTGTTTGCCATCGCGGGTGAAGACCACATCGCGGCTCCAGTGGCCGCCGCCGCGCAGCTGTGCGTAGCCGGGGAGGTCAGAGACGACCGTCTCCGGTGCGCCCGAGGCGACCAGGTCTCCGGCGCGATAGGGGTAGCGGATGACGGTAAAGGTGTTGGCGACGTACACCCACTTCGGATTGTCTGCCGGATAGAAGTTGATGCCGAACGGATGGCTGAG
The DNA here is from genome assembly GCA_964244225.1 of uncultured Acidobacteriaceae bacterium. GTDB lineage: Bacteria > Acidobacteriota > Terriglobia > Terriglobales > Acidobacteriaceae > Edaphobacter. Next base: position 3,792 of record CAXTJC010000043.1, on the reverse strand, counting down.
CCCAGTGGCGTATTTTGAGACAGTCTGGGCGTGGCCGTCGGGCCCCAGACCGCGTAGAACAAAGATGCTGCCGGCAAAGGAGTCGGACAGAAAGACGTCGCCATTGGGCGCGGTACGGATGAGCCTGGGCTGCTGGAAGGTGCCCTTTGGCGGAGCGTTGCCGAGCCGCTCGGAGAAGTGTCCATCCGGCGCCGGGGTCGGTCCGCCATCGCCACCGGCGTAGAGGGTGACCTTGAAGCCGGCGGGCGCGAGCGGCATCACGCCCTCGGGCCGCGCGACGACCTTCGCGCCGTTATCGACGGACTCAGAGGGCAGGGGCTCGGGAAGATCGGCCGCGGTGATCTTGCGCGACACGCCCGGCTTCTGCTGCGAGTAGTCCGCGAAGGCAGCCGGTCCGGTGATGGTCTGCGCGGAGACGAAGGCGGAGGCAAAGCAGACGGCGGCAAGTCTATAGAGGAGTACTTTCATGGCGACCCTCACGTTGTTTTCCCGGTCCCGTACGTAGCCTACAGGCGTACGTTGAAGGATGTCGAAATCAAGCAACTAAAATCATATAGCGAACGCAACAGGCTTACCGGAGGCGTCTTCGATCACGAAGGGGAATTACTCCGTCCGAGTATGACTTTACTTCCGTCTTGCAGTTAACCGGCCGGAGTCTATGCAAAGAGCTCCCGCCTCGCACGGAGATGATCTGTCGTGATCGCAATAGGGTCTCGGTGACCCTGCGCATTTCTTGCTGAAGCGTAGCGATGGTGTTCCAATCGGGATGTTGCGTCGAGCGCTCTCCATTCTATTGCTGGCAGTTGTTGGACTGCCTCTTCTCGCGCCGCTGCTTGCTTTCGGAGCGGGGGCGGATACGAGTGTACCCGCTTGCTGCCGCCGCAACGGTAAGCACCATTGCATGATGAGCATGGGCGAAGGCAGTCACGCGGCCGAGCGCGGTATACAGATGGGCGTGGTTCCGGAGAGGTGCCCTTACTGCCCCGCTGGAAACGTCGGCGCCGCGCATGGGGACTTCGGAGTGGTTGCCGCAGGCGCAGCGATCTTTGCGGGACTGGTGAGTCATCCCTCTGTTGCCGCGCAGACTGAGTCGAAGTGGCGCATCGCGCGGGACCGCTCCCGCCAGAAGCGCGGACCTCCCTCCCTCGGATAAATCCAACAACTCTGCGGCGACATTCGAGGCTCTTTAGAGGCTTTTGAGGCTGTCGCCGCCTGTATCTGGATTCCGACGAGTCACGTGTTTCTGTGACGAGGGGCCGCTCGTATGCGCCGTCTTCTTGCCTGCCTTCTCTCTCTGGGGCTGTTCTATAGCCCTGCTGCCTACGCCACCATCTTCAGCCAGGTGCACGGTGTCGTTCACGATCCGCAGCATCGTCCGATCCGTGGAGCGACCGTCACAATTCGCGCGGCGCACACGGACTTTACAGCAACGGGAACGACCGATGAGGACGGCGAGTTCAGCGTGCCGGTCCTACCGCTCGGGGAGTACAGAGTTACCGTGAGCGAGGCGGGCTTCCGGACGGTGGAACAGGTTGTCACGCTCGCCTCGAATACCTCGCCGCTGCTGCATTTTGCGCTGCCGGTTGGTGGCACTAAAGAGACGGTCGCCGTTACGACCGAGACCGATGCAGCGAGCGTCAACTCGGTCACGCCGACGACGCTGATTGGGAGGATCGAGATCGCGCAGACTCCGGGCGCGGACAGAACCAACAGCCTGGCGATGATCACCGACTACGTTCCGGGAGCATACATGACGCATGACATGCTGCACATGCGCGGCGGCCACCAGGTGAGCTGGCTGCTGGATGGCGTTCAGATTCCAAATACGAACATCGCCAGCAACCTTGGCGCGCAGATCGATCCGAAGGATATCGAGTACATCGAGGTGCAGCGAGGCAGCTACACGTCGGATGTGGGCGACCGCACGTACGGCGTCTACAACGTCGTTCCGCGGACCGGGTTCGAGCGCAATCGCGAGGCGGAAGTTGTACTGTCAGCCGGCAGCTTTCTCCAGACGAACGATCAGATCAACTTTGGCGACCACACGGAGCGGTTTGCGTACTACGCGAGCCTGAACGGCAATCGGAGCGACTACGGACTCTCGCCGCCGATCGGCCGCGTGTATCACGATGCCGCGAATGGATATGGCGGTTTCGCGTCGCTGCTCTACAACCGCACACCGAAGGATCAGTTTCGTCTGATTACGCAGCTTCGCAGTGACTTCTTCCAGATTCCGTACGACCCCGATCCCAACAGCGCGGAGAACCAGCAGTTCGGCTCGAGCGGGCTGCGCGACAGCCAGCATGAGACGGACGGTGTCGCCGCCGCGTCCTGGCTGCACACCTTCACTCCGTCGACGGTGCTGCAGGTCTCACCCTTCTTCCACTACAACCGGGCACATTACGAGCCGAATATCGCGGACACACCCGTGGCGACGAACTCCGACCGAAGCTCGAACTATGCCGGGGCGCAGGCGTCGATCACGACCGAGGTGGCGCGCAACACGCTGCAGGCGGGGGTGTACTCCTTCGGTCAGCATGACGGGTATGTGTTCGGCGCTATCTTCAACGACGGCTCGGGCACGTCTCCCTTCTCGATTCCCGATGCGGCTTCAGGCGGCGTGGTGGAAGAGTTCGTGTCCGACACGTACAAGCCGACCTCGTGGCTGACCGTGATCGCCGGCCTGCGCCAGACCTTCTTTCAAGGGCAGTTCACGGAGAACGAGACTGATCCGCGCGTGGGCATTGCGGTGCGAGTGCCGAAGCTCAACTGGGTGTTTCGTGGATTTTACGGACGCTTCTACCAGCCTCCGCCGCTATTGACGGCGAGGGGCCCGGTGGTTCAGCTCGCGGAGGCGAGCAACACCGGGTTCGAGCCGCTGCACGGAGAGCGGGATGAAGAGCACCAGTTCGGCGTGCAGATCCCGTTTCGCGGATGGCTGCTCGACGCAGACACTTTTAAGACTCGGATCAACAACTTTCTGGATCACTCGAACATAGGCAATTCCAGCATTTATTTTCCGGTCACGGTGGATGGGGCGCTGGTTCGCGCGTGGGAGCTGTCGCTGCGGTCGCCGCGGCTCTGGCGCTTTGGGCAGGCGCACCTCGCCTACTCGAATCAGATTGCGGAGCAGCGCGGCGGCATCACGGGCGGACTTATCTGTGTGCCGATCGGCGACCCGGCGTGCGCTGCGGGATTTACCTACAAGCCGGTCGATCATGACCAGCGCAACACGCTCAGCGTGGGCTTCAACGCGGAGCTTCCGTGGCGGACGACAGCGTCTATCAACGTGATGTACGGCTCGGGCTTTACGAATGGCGGCTTCGATCCGCAGGGGCCGCCCGCCGATCCTCGCTATCCCAACCAGTATCTGCCGCAGCACACGACGTTCGACCTTGCGATCGGCAAAAGCTTTGGCGAGCGGACGATGGTTTCTGTCACGGCTATGAACGTCGGTAATCGCCGCGTTCTGCTGGATAACAGCCTTACCTTTGGCGGCTTTCACTACAACGATCCGCGCGAGATCTATGGGGAGGTTCGCTACCGCTTTCACTTTTAAGTGGTATGCCCGGTTAGCTGAGCACCGCGGGCTTCAGAATCTCTTCGCACCACTGCTGAAAGCTGGTGGGAGTCGTGGATTGCGGCGTACGCGGCTCCATGGTATCCATGCCTTCGTTTTTGGCGACCATCATGTTGACCATGGCTTGCGCCATTCCCTGGGACACGCCGTGACCGGTCAGCGTGGCATTGAAGGCATCGATCGGCATCTCCTCATAACGCACGGGTTTACCC
>CAXTJC010000042.1:0-11396 GCA_964244225.1 uncultured Acidobacteriaceae bacterium | reverse complement strand
CGCCCTGGCCGCACCGCCTGGTACGCCAGCCCAAACCGCGGCGTTCCCGCCAACCCAAACAGATGGTTCTTCTCAATCGCCCCGCCAAACGAGTAAAACACCCGGCCGCCCAGCTCCCCTTGCACCCCCAAGCTGTAGCCAAAGTTCGTCCGCTCCAGCCGCTGGTCTAGTCCTGACCCTGCAAACCGCCCCCGCTCGTCGTCATACCGAAACCCAAACACCACAGCAACGCGATGCGGCAGCACAAAGTCGCTCTGATACCGCAGCTCGTCCCGGTTTGAAACCCGCTGCTCCGCCGCTGTAAAGAACGCCGCCTGTCCCGTCGCGGTATACCCATTCGCGCCCCGAATCGTCACCGGCAGCCCATAGTACGTTGTAAAACTCTGCCCGCCAGCTATAGTCACCACCGGCTCCCCCACCGGCGCAAACCCCACCGCCTGCTCCCGCTTCCGCGCAATCCCGTACTCCACCAGGTTGTGCCACCCGCCCAGTGTCGTGTTCTCGATCGTCACCTCGCCATACAGGTCCTGATCCGCCTGCTTGCCACTCGCCGGAATCCGGTGAAAGTCATACGCATCCGGCAGCCCCACCGCGCTCTCCGCATCCCGCAGCGTCAATCGTGCAGCCGTATTCGCCGCCACCGCATACCCCACATTCGCCACCGCCGTGCCGGCGTGATACTCGTCGTTCCGCAGCGCATTCGACGTATCAAACCGCGAGTACCCCGCCAGGTAGTCCAGCTTCTTCCGCGTCCCCGAAACAAACACCTCATTCCGGTACGTGTGCAGATTGCCCGCGTCCCCCGAGTAGTTCAGCACCGGCCGCAGCGTCCGCCCGCGCGGAGTCGTCATCGCCAGCACGCCCGCCAGCGCATCCGTACCCGCCGCCGCACTGTTCGCCCCGCGATACGCCTCCACCCCTGCCCCCGGCCCCGGCCCGCTCACCCCCGTCGAGCTCACCGTGCCGAAATCGAACGCGCCACCCACATCCTCCGCCGGCACCCCGTCAAACAGCACCTTCGCCGCATCTGACCCACCCCCGCGCACAAACAGGCTCGCCACCCCGCCTGCCTGCCCCTGCTGCACCACGAACACCCCCGGCGCCAGCCGCAGCTCGTCCACCACGCCCACCCGCGTCGCCAGCGCATCCCGCTCAATCAACTCCACCGGAGCCGTCAACTGCGGCAGCGGCGTCGCCAGACCCGTCGCCGTCACCGACACCTCCGTCCGAATCTCGGTCGCCGACAGCACCACCTGCCGCGTCACAACATCCGTCTTCCCCCCGTAAAAATCCTCGCTGATATTAGGCGCAAACGTCACCGCCGACGTCAGCAGCACAAACCGCCCCGCATCTCCATCCCGTATCTCGAAGCTCCCATCGCCCCGCGTCACCGTATAGCTCGCCGTCGCGGCCCCAAAGATCAGCTGCACCCGCGCATTCGGCACCACCCGCCCCTGTCCGTCCATCACCACTCCACGCACCACCACCGCCCGCGCACCACCCGTCGCCAGCAGCAGCACCGCCACCCCCACCACCCACCTTCCCGCTCCAAAACGCTGCACGCCCAAGCCCGCACACTCTCCACTCCCGAGGCTAGCAGAGCCCGTCTTTCCTCTTGCCCTTGCATTTTGCTCTTTGCATCTAGTCATTGCTCTCCATGCCGTGCCTTTCTGATTGTCATCCTTCGCGTAGCGGAGGATCTGTTTCTCGCCTTTGCTTTTGCCGTTCTTTCTTCCATTCCGAGCGCAGCGAGGAACCTGCTTCTCGTAGTTGCTCTTTCGTTGTCACCCTTCACGCAGCGGAGAACCCGCGTCTCCGCCATTAATCCACCACCCCTAGCCCAATCCCCACCCTCTCATCGACAATAGAACTCAACGCGAAAGGATTCCCCCACAACCAATGCCCCAGCTCCCCATCGCCATCTACTACGAGCAGCCTCACTGGTTCAAACCCCTCTTCGCAGAGCTCGACCGCCGCCATACCCCCTACCTCGCCCTCTCCGCCGTCGACCACACCTGGTCCCCCGACGATCACCCCGAAGAGCAATACGCCCTCGTCCTCAACAAAATGAGCCCCAGCGCCTGGAACCGCGGCCACGGCGACCAGATCTTCTACACCCTCGGCTTCCTCGAGCACCTTGAAGCCCGCGGCGTCCGCGTCCTCAACGGCGCCCAGGCCTTCCGCTCCGAGCTCTCCAAAGCCTCGCAGCTCACCCTCCTCGACACCCTCCGCCTGCCCTTCCCCCGCGCCCGCGTCATCCACCGCGCGTCGCAAGCGCCCTCGGCAGCAACCGGCCTGCGCTTCCCCATCGTCGTCAAGCCCAACATCGGCGGCTCCGGCGCCGGCGTCAAGCGCTTCGACACCCCCGCCCAGCTCGCCATCGCCGCCGCCATTCCCGCCGGCCACCCCGACGCCCTCATGCTCGGCATGGACACCACCGCCCTCGTCCAGGAGTTCATCCCCGCCCGCGACGCCTCCATCATCCGCGTCGAAGTCCTCAACGGCAAATTCCTGTACGCCATCCGCATCGGCATCACCGGCGACACCTTCGACCTCTGCCCCGCCGACATCTGCCGCACCCCCGTAGGCATAGACCTCCAACGCTCCGCCTGTTCCATCGAAGCAACAGAAGACCAGGCCAAAGCCAAGCTCACCGTAGAAGCCTTCACCCCGCCCCCCGACGCCATCGCCGACGTCGAACGCATCATGGCCGCCGCCGGCATCCAGCTCGGCGGCATCGAGTATATGATCGACGACCGCGACGGCCAGCGCCTCTACTACGACATCAACGCCCTCTCCAACTTCGTCGCCGACGGCCCCCAAGTCGTAGGCTTTGACCCCTTCGCCCGCCTCGTAGACTGGCTCGAAGCCGAAGCCCGCATCCCCACAGCCGTTTAGCTTGTTCGCCGCGAACGTGGAGCATAGAGTAAGCCTGTGGGCTCGAAGACGTTCGACGGTGTGCGTTTCTCTGCCTACACAGACGATCATCTGCCGCCGCATGTGCATGGCTCCTATGCCGGAGTTCAAGTCATCATCGAGTTGCGAGATGGAGAAACTGCAGTATTGTCAAGACGAGACGCCATCACTCCGCCGTTTGGAAAGCGGTCTGATGTGAACCACATATTGCATGTGGCCGCGCAACATGCGGATAAGCTGGTCGAACTCTGGAGAGTAGCCCGTGGCTGAATGGACATCTAAGACAATAGACGCAGAGATCGATGCTGCCCTTGATCGAGCCCGGCATCTGCCAGATCTGCCGGGCGCAGTCTCCGCTCAGTACTACCCTCAATTGGATTCTATCGAGATCCTTCTCACAGGCGGACGCCGTCTGCTCCTGCCGCGCCTTGAGCTTCAAGGGTTGGAATCAGCAACCGAAGAACAACTCTCACAGATTGAGATCCATGCAGGGGTAGACATCGCTTGGCCGCAACTCGACATCGACCACTACCTTCCTTCCCTCCTCGCAGGTCAATACGGCTCCAACCGATGGATGAAGGCACTGGAGCGACGCGGCGTTCCAGACACTCCAAACAACAACGGTCACGCGATCGCAAAGCTGAAAGCGTCTCACGCGCTCTATCCGCTCATGGGGCCGTTCTCTCACGTCGAGGGACACGAACTTCGCGCCGTTCGGGAGATCTACGAAAATGGGTGTCTGTGCGAACTCGCGTTGATTTTTTCTTCCGGATCCTTCCTTGTGACTGCGATAGCAGTCGATGACACAATCGGTATCGTCTTCAGCGAAAAACAACAGGTCGGAACCGATGTCACGCACAACGAGCCTTGGAATACCTTCATCGGAGGAAAAGCCGGATTGTGTTGGCTCGCCATGAATCAGCAGGGCTATCTGGACAGTGTTTTGCTCTCGTTCCGTGCTGTAGTGAGTCCTGAAGTGGCAATTACGGTAGTTGCCTCAGAGCTGAAGGTCAGATCCATTCATTCCTTCAGTAGTCTCGTAAGCAGCACAACCAACCGTTGAGACTGTTATGCGCTACAGCTTCTGACTCCCGCTATGACTCATACAGCGAAAATCATTGTCGTATCGCGCTTGTACCCATACTTTCCGTTGCCTGGTACTCCGTTGCTGCGAACTATGATTACGCCGCGCTTGCCGGGACGTACACCTACCAGGGCCAGAACGAAAGCACAACACTCCTTCTTCGGCCATACCGCACATTTCACGAGGAACTCAACCGTTCTGATTACATCCAGACTACAGATGGGACATGGAGGCGCATTGGCATGGCTGGCGTCGCGTTCACCCCAAACTTTCTTAGGCTCGAAGGGCAGAGGTCATACATAGAGGAGTTCCCGGCATATCCTGACGGTCGACCTGAATATGACAACGGCTACTACGGTCATTTCAGTAAAATACTCGGCCTCTATCCTTCGCTCGATATGAACGCGAACTCACCCGGGCCAACTCTCTACTTGCGGCCATTTCGTTAAGCGTTCTTCAGAAAGCCTGTACCCTATGCTTATGCGCTATGGCGCGTAAGGCCCATAGGACTCAAGATACGTAACTAGCACCTAAGACTGAGAACTAACCCATGCGCTACGGCTTCTGGCTCCCCGTCTTCGGCGGCTGGCTTCGCAACATCGACGACGAATCCATGCCCGCCACCTGGCCCTACGTGCGCGACCTCGCCGTTCGCGCCGAGCAGATCGGCTTCGACCTTACCCTCATCGCCGAGCTCAACCTCAACGACATCAAGGGCCCGGAAGCCGACTCACTCGATGCCTGGTCTACGACGGCAGCTCTCGCGGCAGTCACCAAGAAGCTCGAGCTCATGGTCGCCGTTCGCCCCACCTTTCACTCCCCCGCCCTGCTCGCCAAGCAGGCCGCCAACATCGACCGCATCGCCAACGGCCGCCTCACCCTCAACGTCGTCTCCTCCTGGTGGAAGGACGAGGCCACCCGCTACGGCCTCCCCTTCGACGAGCACGACGACCGCTACGCCCGCACCTCCGAGTGGCTCGACGTCGTCAGCGGCTGCTGGCGCGAACAGAACTTCTCCCACCAGGGCAAGCTCTACACCGTTACCGAAAACCTTCTCTCTCCCAAACCCCTCGCGCAGCCCCGCCCAACCCTCTACGCCGGCGGCGAATCCGAAACCGCCAAGAACCTCATCGCCGCCAAGTGCGACGCCTATCTCATGCACGGCGACGAGCCCGGCATCATCGCCGCCAAGGTCGCCGACATGCGCCGCCGCCGCGCCGAGCACCCTCACCTGCCGCCCCTTATCTTCGGCGTCACCGGCTACTGCATCCTCCGCGACTCCGACGCCGAAGCCGACCGCGAAGTAGCCCGCATCACCGACGTGAAGCAATCCCAGCGCGGCTATGCCAACTACCAGCAGTTCATCACCGGCTCCAAGCTCGAAACCGAGCTCAGCCTGCGCGACTACTCGGTCTCGAACCGCGGCCTCCGCTCCGGCCTCATCGGCTCCGCCGCCACCGTCCGCCGGCGCCTCGCCGACTTCGAGGCCACCGGCTGCTCGCTCGTCCTCCTCCAATCCAGCCCCCAGCACTCCGAGATGGAGCGCTTCGCCGCCGAAGTCATCGCTATGTCACCTGTCGCGTCTTCCTGAGCGCAGCCCCTTTGATTTGTCATCCTGAGCGCAGCCTTTTAATTTGTCATCCTGAGCGCAGCGAAGGACCCGCTTTTCGCCTCTGCCTTTCTTTCTTCCATTCCGAACGCACCTCTTTTTTGTCATTCTTGAGCGCAGCGAAGAATCCCCGCACTTGTCTTGTACGATGACGCGAAGTGACGTGTCCCTCTTCGCGTCGTATGCTTCGCACACCAAATGTCCAATCGATTGTCATCCTGAGCGCAGCGAAGGATCTGCTCTTGCCGGATCAGCGGCAAGTATCAGCCGACGCCGGCACACAAAAACGCGCACAGCAGTGGCGCAACTCTCCTGCCGCAGCACCTACACTATCCCTGTAAGAAAAAAGCAACACGCATCTGACGATCGAAACAACTCAGTCTGAGCCAGGCAGCGGTACACGCCGCAACCCTCGTCTCTCAAACCGTCCCGATCGAAGACTTTGAGGCTAAAGTACCCGGAGGGTAGGTGCCTTCTCTGCTTCCGCTCGAGAAAGCACGGAACCATCCGCACCGCGCTTGCGTAAGCTGTCCTACGAGCCGGAAATCCCGAATCCACGGCTCCGAGGAGCACACCCGTGGCGCCAAAAAAGAAACGTAACCTCTGGATCTGGGGCGGCCTCTCCGTTCTCGTCCTTGCCGTCGTCCTCGGTGTCGCCATGGCCGCCCGCGGCTCCGCCACCAAGCTTGAACCCTCACAGCTCGCCAAGGTCGAACGCGGCGACATCGCCCGCTCCGTCGTCGCCACCGGCAAGGTCCAGCCGATCCTCAAGGTCGAGGTGAAGAGTAAGGCCTCCGGCATCGTCACCAAGCTCTACACCGACATCAACGCCCACGTGCACTCTGGCCAGAATCTCGCCCAGCTCGATCAGGTCGAAATCCTCGCCCAGGTCGCCGCCCAGCGCGCCCAGCTCACCGCCGCCGAGTCCAACGCCACTGCCGCCACCGCCGCCATCCAGTTCGATCGCGTCGCCGCCGAATCCCCCGACCTGCCCATGTACGAGCACACCTTCAAGCGCGCCGAGCAGATGCAGAAGGACGGTGTCGTCTCCCAGCAGGCGCTTGATGACGCCCAGCAGAAGTTCGTCTTCGCCGCTAACACCCGCGACAAGGCCCTCGCCCAGATCACCGTCGACCAGTCCAAGCTCCGCCAGGCCCAGGCCCAGGTCGCCCAATCGCAGGCCGCCCTCCAGCAGCTGCAGGAGCAGCTCTCCTATACCAACATCACCTCGCCCATGGAAGGCACCGTGCTCTCCCGCGACGTCGAGCTCGGCGACGCCGTCAGCTCAATCCTCGTCCTCGGGTCGACAGCAACCCTCGTCATGACCCTCGGCGACACCACCCAGGTCTACGTCCAGGGCAAGGTCGACGAAGCCGACATCGGCAAGGTCTACATGGGCCAGCCCGCCCGCATCAAGGTCGAAAGCTTCCGCGATAAGACCTTTCAAGGCAAAGTCACCAAGATCTCCCCGCTCGGCGTCGAGAAGGACAACGTCACCACCTTCGAAGTCCGCGTCTCCATCGACAATCCCGGCGGCGAGCTCAAGGCCAACATGACCGCCAACGCCGAGATCCTGCTCGAAGAGCACAAGAACGCCCTCACCGTCCCCGAGCAGTCCGTCATCTACGACAAGGACCGCAAGGCCACCGTGGAAGTCCCCGACGATAAGCAGAAAAAAGGCCGCCGTATCGTCGCCGTCAACGTCGGCATCTCGAACGGCACCAAAACCGAAGTCCTCTCCGGCCTCAAACAGGGAGACACCGTCATCCTCCAGCAATAACCACGTGACACGTCGTCCTCCCTTCCCTGAAGCCGTCATCGCGGCAGGAGCGCAGCGGAGTGGAGAGACCCCTGTATTCCTCGCGGCTACACCACGCCGCCGCGCAGCGATCATTAGCCCAAACCGGCACAATCGTCCAAGGAGTCCTCATGCAAGCCCGCCACCTCCTCTGCCTCTCCTCTCTCGCCCTCGCCACTGCTGCCTTCGCCGCCGACAACAACTTTGACCGTACCCTCTCCGTCTCCAGCTCACCCTCAGTCAGTGTCTCCACCGGCTCCGGCTATATCCATCTCCGCGCCGGCTCCGACTCCCAGCTCCACATCGCGGCGCATATTCACGGCAATGGCGGCAGCAGCTGGTTCGGCGGCAGCAGCGGCGGCGACGTGCAGGCCCGCATCGAGCAGATCGTCGCCAACCCGCCTATCCAGCAGAACGGCGACAGTGTCCAGATCGGCGAACGCCACTCCGGTGACAGATACCGCAACATCACCATCGACTATGAAATCAGCCTTCCCCGTGGCTCGAAGATCGAAGTCTCCACCGGCTCCGGCGATATTGAGACCCAGGACGTCGGCGCCGGCCTCAGGGCCGACAGCGGCTCCGGCTCGGTCCGCGCCCGCGCCGTTCACGGCCCTGCCATGCTTCAGACCGGCTCCGGAGACATCGAGCTCGAAGAGAATGGGCAGGGCGAGGTCCGCGCCCAGACGGGTTCCGGCGCCATCCGCATCCGCGAGATGAACGGCGCCCTCCGCGCCCAGACCGGCTCCGGCGACATTGAAGCCACCGGCAAGATCACCGGCGAGTCCAAGCTCGAAACCGGCTCCGGCTCCGTCCGCCTCACCATCGGTAACGGCGCCGGTTACACACTCGACGCCACCACCGGCTCCGGCTCCATCCACACCCAGTCCCCCATCCAGATGTCCGGCAACATCAACAGCCACCACGTCAACGGCACCGTCAACGGCGGCGGCCCCACCCTCCGTATCGTCACCGGCTCCGGCGACATCGAGATCAAGTAACTCTGGCAATCATCAGACACCGTAGACACTACGAGACCTCTATAGGATAAGAACTGCACAGTCATCAACGTAGCCCTTCTTCCATCCAGGAGTTTTTTTGCAGATTGTCTTCAGCTACCCGCCTTTCCCCGTCGTCAACCTTCTTACCGAAGCTCTCGAAACAGCCTTAAGGCAGCATCGCTCCGAAGACACCATCACGCCCTGGGAGTTTGGCAGCCCTGTGCCTCCCGGCGACTTCGAGGTCATGCTGGCGCTAGGCAAGGTTGCCCGCGAACGTCTCCAGGCCTTCCCGAATCTCGCTCTCGTCCAGACCCTCTCTGCGGGCTACGAAGGTGTGGACATTGACGCCGCCACGGAACGTGGCATCTGGGTCTCCTATGCCCCATCCGACCGCACCGGCAATGCGGATTCCGTCGCCGAACTCGCCGTTCTGCACCTCCTCGCGCTCTCCCGCAGACTGCTTCCCGCGGTCGAGTCGGTCGCCCGCGCCGGAAACTACCTCGCCGTGCTCACCCCGGCTCTCCAGGGCAAATCCATCTGTCTGGTCGGTATCGGCGGCATCGGCAAAGCGATCCTCTCCCGCCTACGCCCCTTCGGTATGCACATCACGGCTGTCACGCGCAACCCGGAGAACGCCCCGCCCGACCTGCCGACGCGCCCGCTCTCCGAGCTCAAACCAGCCATCGCCGAGGCTGACTTCGTCGTGCTCTGCCTGCGCGCCACCGACGAGAACCGCCACCTCTTCGACGCCCCGGTCCTCTCCGCCATGAAACGCGGCGCCACCCTCATCAACATCGCCCGCGGCTCGCTGATCGACGAAGCCGCCCTGCACGACGCCTTGACCAGCGGCCACCTGCAAGCCGCCGGTCTCGACGTTCTCGAGCGCGAACCACCCCAGAGAACCGACCCTTTGGTTCAACTGCCGCAGGTAATGGTCACGCCCCACATGGCAGGCTTCACCGACATTATGGTCGAGGGCCTCGTCGCCTACGTCCTCAACGTCCTCGACCACCTCAAACACCGCCAGCACTTCGGCTCTTTAATCAATCAGCCGCCCACACCCCGCGTCATTCTGAACAACGCGCCAAGCCACGGTTAGTCCGGATCATGCCCGCACGCCTCATCGTCTTCGACCTCGACGGCACCCTCATCGACTCCGAGCAGGACCTCGCCAACTCCGTAAACGCCACCCTCGCCTTCCTTGATCGCCCGCCCCTCCCCGTTGCTCTCATCCGCGGCTTCATCGGCGACGGCGCCTCTATGCTGCTTCGCCGCGCCCTTGGCGACCCCGAAGGCGGCACGGCGGCAACCTCCGCCTCTGACGAGCAGGATCTCGCCCACGCTCTCGCCTTCTTTCTCGATCACTACCGCGCCCACAAGCTCGACCACACCCGCCCCTACCCCGGCGTCCTCGAGTCGCTTACCGCTCTCCGCGCTGTCCTTCCGCAAACCCTGATGGCCGTCCTCACCAACAAGCCTGTCCGGCCCTCGCGCGAGATCTGCGCCGGTCTCGGCCTCGCCCCGTTCTTCTTCCAGACCTACGGCGGCGACAGCTTCCACCTGAAGAAGCCCTCGCCTCTGGGCCTCAAGACCCTGATCGAGGAGGCCACGATCGTCCTCCAGCAAGCCGATCCGCAAGCCACGCCCATCCTCCCAGCCGAAACCGTCATGATCGGCGACTCCGCCGTCGACATCGCTACCGCCCAAGCCGCCGGCACCCTCTCCATCGGCTGCACCTTCGGCCTCTCCGCCGAGACTCTTATCCGCACCTCTCCGACCGCACTCGCCCACTCCCCGGCCGACTGGCCGCGTCTGCTCTCCGACCTCTAACGTCCACCGCCCCATGCGTACCGCACTCCACCCTGCGCCAGCACCGGATTCCCCAACGTCAGCAGAGGCGTTCGCGCTACTTCCATTCGCTGGTTCAGCACATTCTGGACCGAGACAAACGCCAGAAACCCGCGCCCCAACCCATGCTCGCCATACACATCCAGCGCAAAGAACCGGTGCAGCGGATAAATGTTCGAGCTGTCATCATAGGCCTGCCCGCTCGCCCGCCCCGCCACTGTCACCGCTCCCCATCGCGCCCGCGCCGCCCGCAGCTGCATGGTCACACTCTGCCTTGGTACCTGCGGGATCCACTTGCCCACCAGCGCCGGCTGCGCGGAAAACCCCGTCACCACCGCGTGCGCGTACTGGTAGCCCACAGACGCCGAGACTGCCCGCCCTTCATTCACCTGCACCCGCAGTTCCGCGCCCTGGCTCTGAATCTGCCCCAGGTTCTCCCGCCGGTTCGTGATCGTCGTCGCCGTGCTCGACACTAGCACCGCAGACACCGGCCGATTGATCTCCGTCCAGAAGTAGTTCGCCTCCGCGCCGATCCGCCCACCCCCAAATCCGCTCAGCGGCCGCCAGCTCACACCGCCATCCGCCCCCGTCGCCCGCTCGCTTCCGAGCTGCGGGTTCGCCAGCGTCAGCTCCTGCCCCACCTGCCCCTGGCGATAGAGCTCGTTCATGCTCGGCGCACGAAATGCCCGAAAGCCCGACCCATGCACCTCGAACCCGCGCCCAATCTCACGCACCAGTCCTATCCGCGGACTCACCACCGTCTCATCCCGATCCGGAACCCGCATCATCAGTCCCGGAACAACGGTCGCCGAATACGTAACCATCTTCGTATCAAGATTGGCCGCGCTATCTACCCGAAGACTCGCCGCCCCGGACCACCGGCCCCAGACTCCCAGCGCCTCCGCAAACCCACCCACAAACCGCTGCCGCGCCGGCGTGGTCTGCACGGAGCTCACCACTCCGCGCACAATCGGTCGTTCCACGTCGTTCGCCCGCAGATCGCGCACGTCTGCGCCAAACACCACGCCGGCGAGCCCCCAGTGCACCGCCGCGTCCGTCGATCCGCCCACCTCCTGCGTCGTCGTCTGCTGCAGTCGCGTCAGCGTCTCTACGCTTCTCGCCGCGTTGATCGCCGAAAAG